>DATKAG010000021.1:0-4395 GCA_035498355.1 Myxococcales bacterium
GCTCGCCCAGATGGCCGAGCACGAAGGTCTCGCCCTGGTGGCGGAAGGTGCGGGCCGGCGCCCCGTCGACGAGCACCTGCATCTCGTAAGGTCCGGTGCGGTCGGTGAGCGCCTGCGAGGGCAGGGCGGACATGAGGAGCAAGGCGGCAAGGGCGTTGGTCATGTGACCTCCTGCCCTCTGGAACGCACGGCCCGGCGGATGGATCTACGGTCAAGTGGCGGTATTCACTTGCTCGTGGAGCAACGCTGCTCGATCACTTCCTGGCGCTTTTTCAACCCCTCGCCGGGAGAGGTGGCCACGGCCCGTTTCTCCAGCTGCAGCGCCTCGGCGCACTTGCCCAGCCGGGAGGCCACCTCGGCCAGCGTGTCCACGATGTTCGCGTCCCACGGGGCGAGATCGAGCGCCTTGTTGGCCACGGGCAGGGCCTCGCGCGGCTTGCCGTCGACGGCCAGCGTCCAGGCCAGCTCGTTCTGCGCCCGCGAGCTCAGCGGGTTGAGCTCCACGGCTTTGCGCAAGAGCGGCTCCTTGTCCGCCTGCAGCACCGCCTCCCCCAGCACCAGCCAGCCCCGCCAGTCGGCGGGCCTGGCCTGCACCGCCGCGCGCAGCGCCGGCACATCCAGCTTGTCCATCAGGCGCATGTGCTCGTACAGCGCGATCGGATTGCCCCGATCCTCGGCCAGCGCCTCCTCCAGGAGCGACCGGCGCAAGGCCAGCCGCTCCTCCTTGTCCTTGGGCCAGACCCGCAGGCCCAGGATATAGAGGTGCAGGTCGGCGGAGGTGACCGGTCCTTCGCTGAAGGCCGGGTTCCCTTCCGCCTGCACCTTGAAGAAGGCGAAGCGGCCGGTGCTGCGGTAGCGCTCCAGCGCATCGTCCAGCTTCGCCAGCGCCGCGGGGCTCCTGGGATCGAACTCGGGGAAGGCGCCCCGCCAGGAGGAGTCCGGATCGCCGCTGTCGGCGAGGCGCTTCTGGTAGTCGGCGAACGCCTTGCTCCGCTCGTTCCACAGCCAGTGATAGAGCAGCCAGCTCCAGAGGTGCCCGCGGGCCGCCGTTCCCGTCTCCCGCCCGTCCCAGGCCAGGAGCTCCGACGCGGGCATGGGGCGCGAGTCGTAGCCCAGCCAGCTCACCAGGTTGAAGGGGATGGACCCCGCCATCCCCCCGCTCAAGGCGTTGGCCCCGCGCACGATGTGCGAGCCCAAAGAGGGCGTGCCCTTGTCGGCCGGCAGGGCGGCGACGGTCTGCACCCATTCCGCCAGTCCCTCGGTGAACCAGTGCTGCTGGACGGGGAAGAGGAAGAAGGAGAGATGGTGGGTGAGCTCGTGGGCGATGGTCTCCGGGTCGTTCCAGAGCGAATTCAGCGGGAGCACGATGCTGGGCTCGTCGAAGACGCCGCGATCGTAGTAGCCCGACAAGGCGGACCCACCCATCTCGGCGAAGTCCGTCGGATCGGAGAAAGCCAGCACCCGGACCCGGCCGGGGATCTCCACCTGCTCCCCCACCAGCGCCTGCAGGATGAGGGAGTGCACGTGCTCCAGCTTGCGCACCAGGGCCTGCCCGTCCTTTGCGCTGGCGTCGGTGTCCACCAGGAAATGGGCGCTGCGGTACTCGCGCCAGGCGGCGCCGCCCCGGGCGGGACAGCGGAAGGCGGCGAAGGCCGGCGCGGCGATCAGGAAGAGGGCGAGGACCCAGCGCGCGCTCATTCCTTCATTCCCGGCACGCCGCCGCGGTCGCCGGTCATCTCCCAGCGCAGGAGCGAGGCGGGGATCAGGCCCGCGGCATCCTTCTCGTCCATGAACTGGCGCAAGCTCCCGCCCTCTCCCAGCCTGCGGGAGAGGATCTTGTCGAACTCCAGCTTGCCGATCAGGTAGCTGGTCCCGTAGCCCGGCTGCTCCAGGTAGAGGTGCTGCTCGAACCAGACCGTCTCCCCGGAGAGCCGCAGCCACCCCCGGGGAGTGTTGGCGGAGGCAAACTTCGCCGCTTCCTCCAGGGACCACCCGCCGCCCTGCATGTGCAGCTCGCCCAGGGCGCGGGCCGCCCGCTGCGCCAACAGCACGTAGACCAGCTCCCGCGAGCGGGGGCGCGAGTCGCAGAGGCCCATGTGCATCATCAGCTCCTCCATGGCGGTGGCGAAGCCCTCGGTGCGGGTGTTGAAGATGTTGTAGAGCAAGGGGCCGCGGCGGATGGGGTCGGGGTGCGGGTCGTGTTCCATTCGCGCCAGATCGAACCAGTGATAGCCGTGCGTCCGCATCAGCACCGGGTCGCGGTAGTCGACCTCGGTGAAGAACTCCAGCGGGCGCTTGTCGGTGTACTTCCCGAGGTGGGCGCGCAGGGCCGGGTCCATGTCCGGTCGGATGGTCAGCACCCTTCGCCGCTGGAGAAAGGCCATGTACTCGCCGACGCCGGCGGCGAAACGGCGCTGGTGCTCCTTCGCGCTGGCCACCGGCGCCTGCCGGGGGAGGGCGCGGTTCTTCTCCTCCTCGAGCAGGAGCGCCGCCCGGGCCCGGGCGAGCTCGCGCTGCATCAAGAGCACCTCGTCCGTCCAGCGGTAGGGGACGAGCTGCACGTTGGCCAGGTACCAGTCGTAGTTCGCAACCCCGATGCCCGAGGGACCGGTCCTGGCCGGCGCCTGCGCCTCCAGCCACTTCACGAATCCGTCGGTCGCCTCCAGGGCCTGCCGCACGGCCTGGGTGAGCGCCGCATGCCCGGAGGCCTTCTTCTCCAGATCCGCCAGCGCCTCCCGCTGGGCCTTCACGTCGCGGGTCCCGTAGATCCAGAGGTCGCGCGCCTCCCCGGTGAGGTTTCCCCGCGCCTGCTGCAAGAGCCCAGGAATGGGCAGGAGCCGCCGCGCCAGCTCGTCGGCATCGCGCGGCAGGGTGAAGCGGAACACCTCCACTCCGCCCAGGGCGTGCGGACCCTCGCGCGCCGGCTGGTCGGTCTCGTCGGTGAAGACGGTGACGTAGAAGTCGGGATTGCGCGCCCAGGGCTTGAGCACCCGGTGGTCGAAGTCGAGCCCGTTCATCTCCGCGCGCACGATCTGGTAGTCGACCTGCTGCGCTACCGGCCACGAGCGCGGGTCCAGCGCGGCCAGCCGGTCCTGGTACTGCTTGAGCGCGGCCTGCTGCCCTGCCATCGCCGCCCCGGTGTAGTCGGGGACGCCGTCCACCAGCTTCGGCTTCTGGAAGGAGCGCCATTCGCCGAAGAGGGAGGCGAGGTCCGCGGGCCCGGCCGCGAGAGCGAGGGAGAGGAGGAAGAGCCACATGGCGGGGCACTCTACCGGAAGGTGTCGGCCCCACGCCCCTGCAACGTGACGAGCCGGTTGCGTCACACCCTGCGCGGCGCCCTCCGGGCCCTCAGGTCCCTCTGGCCGCGGATGGCATGGCCCGTGCTCCGGCGTTGCCGCCATGCGCGACCAGGCAGCGTCCCGCAGTCCCGCCGTGGAGCTCTCGGGAGGCGTCCCGGCCTGGGGCCTCGCCTGTTCCCTGGCCCTTTTCGCCGTGGTGGCCGTGGGCCTGTGGCTGAGGCTCCGCGGGCTCGCCGCGGAGGGCTTCGCGGACGACGAGGTGCACAAGTGGCTGGCGGCGAATCGGTACCTTCTGGGGCAATTCGGGGGCGACGATCTCGAGCACCCGATGCTGATGAAGTCGCTGATCGCGCTCTGCATCGCCGCCCTTCCCGGGAACTGGGCGCCGGAGACGCTGACCCGGATCCCGAACGCGCTCGCGGGCGCGGCGTCCCTCTGGGCGGTGGCGCAGCTCGGGCGCCGGCTGTTCGGGCGCGGCGCGGGGCTCCTCGCGGCGGCCCTGGCCGCCGTGTGCACCACGTACATCGGATACCAGCGCGTCGCCAAGGAGGACACGCTGGTGGGCCTCTTCCTCGTCCTGCTCCTCTGGTGCCTGGCGGAGGCGAAAGCAGCAGGCGGCCCGCAGGAGCGGAAGCGCTGGGAGGTGCTCGGCGCCTGCGCGCTGGGGGCGATGCTCGCGTCGAAGTACTACTTCTTCTTCCTGCCCATCCCTTTGCTCGCCTGGTGGACGCTGCGCGGCGATCCCGCCGGCTGGCGGGTCCCCGCCCGCCGCTGGGCCCAGCTCGCCGGGGTGGCGTTCGCCGTCTGGGCGGCGCTGAACTGGACGCCCTTTCTTCCCCGGTCCTGGCCCTACCTGCGGGACCACATCGCCGGCAAGCACGTGGAGACCGCCTCGCTCTTCTTCATGGGCCGCGTCTACCGGAACCTGCCTCTCCATCTTCAAGGGGGAATGCCGCCATCCTTCTTCTTCGTGCTGCCGGCGGTGAAGCTCACGCCGGCCCTGTTGGCGGCGGCGCTCGCGGGCATTGGCCTGGCTCTGATCCGGCGCCGGCCCGCGCAGCGGCTGATGCTGGCGTGGATCGGGGCCTGGTACCTC
>DATKAG010000022.1:0-4514 GCA_035498355.1 Myxococcales bacterium
GAGGCGGAGCGCGCCTTCGGCGACGGCACCGTCTACCTGGAGAAGTTCCTGGCGAAGCCGCGGCACGGGGAGGTGCAGATCCTGGCCGACGAGCACGGCCACGCCATCTACCTGGGCGAGCGCGAGTGCTCGGTGCAGCGCCGCCACCAAAAAGTGGTAGAAGAAGCCCCCTCCCCTGCGGTGGACTCGGAGATGCGCCGCCGCATGGGCGAGACCGCGGTGCGCGTCGCCCAGGCCGCCAACTACACCAACGCCGGCACGGTCGAGTTCCTGGTGGACGCGGAGCGCAACTTCTACTTCCTGGAGATGAACACGCGGCTGCAGGTGGAGCATCCGGTCACCGAGCTGGTGACCGGGCTGGACCTGGTACACCTGCAGATCCACATCGCGGCGGGCGAGCCCCTGGCCATCGAGCAGAAAGACATCCAACTGCGCGGGCACGCCATGGAGTGCCGCATCTACGCCGAGGACCCGGACAACAACTTCTTTCCCTCACCGGGGAAGATCACGCGGCTGCTCTATCCCGCGGGCCCGGGCGTGCGCGTGGACAGCGGCAGCTACGAGGGCTGGGTGGTGCCCATCGACTACGACCCGCTGATGGCCAAGCTGGTCGGCTACGCGCCCACCCGCGAGCAGACCATCGCGCGGCTCAAGCGGGCGCTGGACGAGTACTTCGTGGGCGGGATCAAGACCAACCTGCCGCTCTTCCGGGAGCTGCTGCGCTATCCCGACTTCGTGGCCGGAGAGCTGGACACCGGGCTGCTCGACCGGCTGCTGGCGGCGCGGCGGGTGGCGGCGCCCGACCAAGAGCGCATGCGGCTGGCCGCCATCGCGGCCGCCCTGTTCGCGCACGAGGAAGCGGCGGCCCCGGCGTCGGCGCGCACCAACGGCGCGCACCCGCCGGCGCAGTCGGCGTGGAAACTGGCGGGGCGGCGGGAGGCGCTGCGCGAGAAGTGACCTTCGACGTCCAGATCGACGAGCGCAGCTTCCGCGTGGAGCTGCGGCAGAGCGACGGGCGGCTGGAATGCCGCGTGGACGGCCAGCCGGTGGAGGTAGACGCCATCATCACCGACCGCGACGTGCTCTCGCTGGTGCTCGCCGGGCGCTCCTACGAGATCAAGCGCGAGCGCGTGGGCCCGGACCAGCACATCCTGGTGGGCGTGACGCGCTACGCCAGCGAGGTGCGCGATCCGCGCTCCCTGCGCGCCCGCAAGGCGGCGGGCGACGGCGCCGAGGGCCCGCGCAAGCTGGCCGCGCCCATGCCCGGCAAGGTGGTGCGGGTGCTGGCCCCGGCCGACACCCCGGTCGAGCAGGGCCAGGGCGTCATCGTGGTGGAAGCCATGAAGATGCAGAACGAACTGAAGTCGCCCAAGAAGGGCGTGGTGCGCCAGGTGCTGGCCCAGGAAGGCGCCACCGTCAACGCCGGCGACGTGCTGGCCATCGTCGAGTAGACCTCAGACCCTTCTTCCGGCGCCTCAGGGCAGGCGAAGGACGGACCTCAGGCGTCAGCCAAGAACCAGCCCCTTCATTCCTCCGGCTGCACCGGCACGCCCTTCTTCAGGCAATCGTCCACGCTCGCGGAGGGGTCGGCGAGGGCGCGGATCCCTCCCGCCTGGTCGGTGCAGAAGGTGTGCCGGCTGAGGAAGCTGGAGGAGGGGCGGGCCACGATCTGGTAGGCCGCGCGGGGAGAGCCGGAGCAGCCCGAGAAGACGAAGCCGTAGCCGGAGTAGTAGCCGCGGCCATAAAGATCGCCGGCGCCCGGGACGCGATAGCTGCCGGCGGGCTGGGCCGGGGCGGGCGAGCCCAATTCCTCGAGCTTGCAGGTGTAGCCGAGCTTGGGGTTCTTTTGGCGATAGGCGGCCTCGGCGGCGTTGAGGCGTCCCAGAGCCGTCACCGCGAAGCGCTCGTTGGCATAGCCGAGCCGGAGACGGGTCCAGGCGACCAGATCGCCGAAGCGGGCGGTGGTCTCGGTGTAGGCGGCCCCCATCCCCGCCAGGCTGACCAGCAGGAACAGCCACGTGAGCAAGGCCAGCAGCCTGCCTGACTTGATCCACTTGGGCAGCGCGACCTTGCGCCAGTGCAGCACTACCAGCAGGACCACCACTGCCGCCAGGAACCACGGGGCCCAGGTGGCGAGCGTGTCGGCCAGGGCGGCGTAGATGCGGGTGGGGAGCCAGGCCTCGTCGCCCAGCATGGCCAGGATGTTCATCAGGACGGGCAGGAGGTACTCCCGGCAGATGTAGGTAGCGGCCAGCAGGACCGCCAGCGTCAGCAGGCTGAAGAGGTTGAACCAGAAGGCGGGCGTGAAGTGGCGGCATTCGTGGCAGCGCACCCCGGCTGGGTCCATGGGCTTACCGCAAAAGGCACAGAACATGTGAACCTCCGGGTCGAGCCGACCCTGGCAGCACTCTTGGAGGAAACGGGATTATAGCCCGCGCGGGCGCGAGGTCAAGCCGGGAGTAGCGTCACTTGCCCACCGAACTCGGGTTCTTCAAGACCTCGTCGGCGTAGTAGTTCTCGATCTTGGCCTCGTTGCGGGCGACCTCGTAGTAAGCGGTCTTCAGCAGTTGCTCCAGGCGCTGGCGGAGCTGCTCGCGGATGGCCTGCTGCACCCGGGGATCGTTGAACTCGCGCTGTCCGGCGGGCTCCTTGGCCAGCAACTGCACGATGCGGTAGCCCTTGCCCTGGGGCCCGACCACGGGAATGGCGCCGCTGATCTGCCCCGCCTTCATCTTGGTGAGGGCGTCGCGGGTGCCGGGATCGGTCTGCTTGAGGGAGGATTCGGGGACCAGGCCCATGTCGCCGCCGTTGGGAGCGGAGTCGGGGTCCTCGGAGTAGTCCATGGCCAGGGTGGCGAAGTCGTCGCCGCTGTCCAGGCGGTTGAGCAACATCTGGACCTTGGCACGGGCCTCGGTGTCGTTCTGCGCCTTGGAGTTCTTGCGGTTGTGCACCATGGGATTGGGCTGCGAGCTGACCCAGATCTGGGCGATGTGGTACTGGGGCTCGATGAGGTTGAACTCCGCCTTGTGGGCCTCGTAGTAGTTCTTGATGTCGGCGTCGCTGATGTTGATCTTGGAGGTGACTTCCTTGTTGAAGAGCTTCTGGATGGTGAGGTTGCGGCGGACCTCGTCCTTCAGGTCCTGCTGGGTGATGCCGCGGTCCTTGAGGCGCTTGGCAAACTCCTCCTGGGTGTAGGGGGCCTTGATCTCGGTGAACTTGCTCTCCACTTCGTCGTCGGAGGCCACCAGCTTGAGCTTCTCGGCGCGCTGCATGAGGATCTGCTGCTGGATGAGTTCGCTGAGGATGCCCAGGCGCAGGCTGGCCGCCTGCTCGCCGGTGGGCTTCTGGGGAGCGTCGGCGGTCTGGTTATTGAAGTACTTGTCGACCTCGGAGCGCAGGATCTTCTGGCCGTTGACGGTGGCCATGACGTCCTTGTCGCTCTGGCCGCGATGGCAGCCCAAGCCCCAGGCCAGCAGCGCCAGAGTCAACAGCCCGGCCAGGGCCTTGGCCGGGGAAAAACGCGCGCCATCGAGTCTCAATCCGTCCTCCGCGAGCTTAGGCAGCGGTCACAAGGGGAAGAAACGATTGTACCGAAGCCACTCCGACCCCGCCAACCCGGGTGGCCTCCTCCGCGCCACTACTGCTTGGCCGGGGGAGCGGGCGGGGAGGCCGGCCCGGCGGCGGGCACGGGCTGGCCGGCATCGCGCAGGGCCCGGTCCAGCACCCGGCGCAACTCCTCCGGGGGGACGGCGCCGTCCACCTTCTCCCCGTTCACGAACATGGTGGGAGTGCCGTCCACGCCCAGGGTGTCACCCTCCTTGATGGAAGCCTCGATGGCCTTCTCGTCGGCGGTCTTGAGGCAGGCGGCGAGCTGGGAGTCGTCGAGCTTGAAGCGGGCGGCCTGGTCGGAGGCGACCTGGTCCACGGCCTTGACCTGGTCCGGAAGGGACTTGGGAGCCGAGCGCGGCCCCTCGATCTTGCCCAGGTTGGTGTGCACGTAGTCGGCGAAGCCCCAATAGGCGTCGGCGTTCTGCGCGGCCAGGCAGTTGGCGTCCACGGCGGCGTGCCGCGCCCAGGGATGGAAGGGCAGCGGGTAGTCCTTGTACACCAGCTTGATGCGGTCGCCGTAGAGCTTGAGGATGCTCTCCAGGATGACGCCGTGCATCTCCGCGCAGTAGGGACACTGGAAGTCGTCGAAGTTGACCACCACCACCTTGGCGTTAGGGTTGCCGCGCACCGGCCGCCCCGCCAGGTCGATCTTCTCCATGGGATCGGAGAGGTCGATCTTGCTGTAGCGGATGAGCGTCTTGCCGTCCTTGGAGAGCAGAAAGTCGAAGGGCTGCTTGCGGTCTCCCTGGACCAGCGTCACCGTGACGAGATCATAGCCGGGGAACTCGCTGGGACGCCGGTCGCCGACCACAATGTCCACACCCCGCTTCTTGATGTCGTAGTGCTCGCGCACCTGGATCCCGATCCGCCGGGCGAGATCGGCAGGGATGGGGGTGGAGGCCGGG
>DATKAG010000023.1:0-7794 GCA_035498355.1 Myxococcales bacterium
CAGGCCCATGCCCAGGGAGCGGCGCACCTGGGCGTCGTGGACGCGGCCGTCCGGCCCGATCACCACCCAGAGGATCACCGCGCCCTGATACTTGGCCTTGCGCGCTTCTTCCGAGTAGTCGGGATCGGGACCGTAGATCAGGCGCGGGGCGCTGACCCCTCCGCCCACGTGATAGACGCCGCCGCCGATGCCGCCGCCCCAGCCCGGTCCCACGCCGGGACCGCGCCCGGAGCCTACGCCGCCGCCGGAGCCCGAGCCGATGCCGCCGCCGGAGCCGGTGCCGTTGGAGGGCGGGCCCAGCACCCCGGTGAGCGGGTCGCCGTACTGAGTACCCACCTGCGGCATCTTGATCTGCAGAGGCACCACCACGGTGGGCTCGACCGCGAGCGCGGGATTGAGATTGCGGATCACCGCCGCCGGCGGCGCGAGCTGCTCCCGGGAGAACTTGGGCAGGATGCCCTTGGAGGCGGCCAGCACGTCGCGGTCGCCGCCTCCGCCCCCGCCTCCGGCCTGGTCCTTGGCCGGCGAGAGCAGGTAGGGGCTGATGTCGGTGACCACGTTGGCCACGCGCTTCTGGATCTCCACCTGGTGGCTCCAGACGAACATGCTGGAGGCCAGGACGGTGGCCACCGCCAGGATGTGCAGCAGGAAGGAGAGCAGGAAGTTGGCAGGACGCGCCTGGTAGGTGCCCAGGCCTCCCCCGAACAGGGTGGGCAAAAGATCGGGCCGGGGCGAAGAACCCCGCGAATCAGGCCCGGCCGGGCCGGAACTTAGTGCAGAGGCTGCCATGAAACTCCTGA
This sequence comes from Myxococcales bacterium, assembly GCA_035498355.1. Taxonomy (GTDB): domain Bacteria; phylum Myxococcota; class Myxococcia; order Myxococcales; family 40CM-4-68-19; genus 40CM-4-68-19. The sequence continues at coordinate 801 of DATKAG010000023.1, forward strand.
TTTTAATATGAAATCCAGAAAGCGGGTGTGGAAAATTGTATTCCCTCTCCAGCCTGACTCCCCAATGGACCCCTGCCGAGGCGATTTGGTTCCCTGCCTTCGGCTCGCGGCTCCGGCGCTAGTGGAAGATGCCCGTGAAGAAGGCGCTCACCCGCGCAAAGAAGCCCTTCCTGGCGGGCTTGGATGGGGCGCTCTGCGCCGAGGCGGCGGGCGGCGCCTTGGAGGGAGGCAGCACGGCCGGAGGCGGCAGGTCGGGCTGGGGCAGCCGCGTCAGCCGCAGTTGCGCGACCACCGGGCTGGGCGCGGGGCCGGGCAGGTCCTCGGCGCGGAAGACGAAGGGGGCCTCCACCAGCACCTGCACCTCCCCGGGCTTGGGCTGGGGCAGCGCGGCGGTGGGGGCGGAGCCCACCGGCGGCGGGGGCGGCACCTCCGCCCTCAGGGTCACGGGAGGCGGCGGGCAGCCGCAGGGCTGGCCGGCATCGCCGGCCTCGCTCACCCGGCCGTTGTGGAAGAAGACGGTCTGGCCGGGGCGGACCTGGTAGGTGCCGTCGCCCAGCAGTTCGGAGACGATGACCGAGGCGGTGTCGTTCTCCAGGGAGCGCACGCAGGCGTTGCCCGCGGAATCGGAACTGACCGCGAAGTGGAAGGTGCCGGGCCCGGGCAACAGGATGCGGAAGTCGGGAGTGAGGATGGAGTCGGCGGAAGCGGCCAGAGTGTAGTGGGCCTCGAGGGAGCCGGCGCTCAGTCCCAGCATGAGGTCGCGGCCGCTGGCGGAAGCGGAGACCGAGACGCTGGTGCCGGGGCAGACACGCACCTCGCCGCCGCGCGCCAGGCGCAGGCTCGCGGGCGCCGTCCCGGCGGTGACCGAGGAGCCGCTCAGCACCTGCGTCCCGCTGGAGGCCAGCACCACCGAGCCTTTCACGGTGGCGTCGGAAGCCACGACCTCGCCCACGGTCTGCTGGGCGGCGGCGGCAGGCAGCAGCAGCGCGCCCAGACCCAGCAGGGCGAGGCAGCGGCGGAAACTGTGGCGGGGATACGGCATGGGCAACGACTCTACTCCAGCGCGGTCCTTGGGGACAACCGTGGGCTCAGCCTTCCTCGAGGAAATCGTATTGCTCGATGACGGCGGCCACCCCGACCTTGTCGTCCTCGCTCCGGACCCGCACCACCCGCGCCCGGCAGCGCACCTGCACGCTCTCCGTCATGGTCATCTCCGGCGGCAGGGTGAGGGTGAACTCGAAGCTGACTCCCTCCTGCAGTCCGGAGTCGAGCAGGAAGTAGACCCCGCGGGCGCTCACGTCGCGAGTCTCGGTGGCGCGGGCGGGCTGGCCGGCGGCCTCCAGCGCCAGAGGCAGGCTGAGGCTGAAGCGCCGCGCGTTGCGCCGTTCCTGCGAGCTTGGCGACATATTCCCCTCCGGGGAGCGGTGACAGCATGGCGCGGCGCTCGCCGCCTGTCAAGAAGCGATCGGCGTTCATCCGGCGGTCTTAGAGCGCGAGGAAGTTCTCCAGCAGGCGCTTGCCGTGCTGGGTGAGCACGCTCTCCGGATGGAACTGCACGCCCTCGACGGGAAAGCGGCGGTGGCGCAGGCCCATGATGGCGGAGGAGCCGTCGCGCTCGCGGGCGCGGGCGGTGACCTCCAAATCCTTGGGCAGGCCTTTCTCGGCCACCACCAGCGAGTGGTAGCGGGTGGCGGTGAAGGGCGAGGGCAGGCCGCGAAAGACGGAGCGGCCGTCGTGCTCGATCTCGCTGGTCTTGCCGTGCATGATGTGGCCGGCGCGCACCACCTGGCCGCCGAAGGCCGCGCCGATGGCCTGGTGGCCCAGGCAGACGCCCAGGATAGGCACCTGGCCGGCCAGCCGGCGGATCAGTTCGACGCTGATGCCGGCTTCCTGCGGGGTGCAGGGACCGGGAGAGAGCACGATGCGCTCGGGCTGGAGCGCGGCGACCTCGTCCACCGTCACTTGATCGTTGCGGCGCACCTCGACCTGCTGCCCCAGCTCGCCCAGGTACTGGACCAGGTTGTAGGTGAAGGAGTCGTAGTTGTCTAAGACGAAGACCATGTTCCAGGTTTCGCAGCTGGTGATCTCTGTGCAGCTCGGCTATTGCGACCGGAAAAAGGTAGATCCGTGGAGCGCTGCCAGACGCGCAGGTCCCGGTATGAATGTCCCATGACAGCCTCCGATCAATGCTACTGAAAGAAGCTTACAGCTCGGGCCGCGTGAAACGTGAAAGCTGAAACGTGAAACCCGAGGGCTATAGTCCTTCCCGCGCCATCTCGACGGCCCGCAGCACCGCCTGGGCCTTGTTCACCGATTCCTGGAACTCGCTCTCGGGGTCGGAGTCGGCGACGATGCCGGCGCCCGCCTGCACCGAGGCGCGCTTCCCCTGCAGGAACAGGGTGCGGATGGCGATGCAGGAATCCAGGTTGCCGGCGAAGTCGGCGTAGAGCACGGAGCCCCCGTAGAGGCCGCGGCGCACCGGCTCCAATTCCTCGATGATCTCCATGGCGCGCACCTTGGGCGCGCCGGTGAGGGTGCCGGCGGGGAAGCAGGCGGCGAAGGCGTCCACGGCGTGCAGCCCGGCGCGCAGCCTGCCCTCGATGGCCGAGACCAGGTGCATGACGTGGGAGTAGCGCTCCACGTACATCAGGTCGCGCACCCGCACCGAGCCGTACTCGGAGACCCGGCCCAAGTCGTTGCGTCCCAGGTCCACCAGCATGACGTGCTCGGCGCGCTCTTTCTCGTCGGAACGCAGGCGGGCCTCCAGGCGGCGGTCTTCTTCCTCGTCGGCGCCGCGCGGCAGCGTCCCTGCGATGGGGTGGTACTCCAGCTTGCGCCCGCTCACCTTCACCAGCATCTCCGGGGAGGAGCCCAGCACGTGGGTGTCGCCCATCCGCAGGAAATACATGTAAGGCGAAGGGTTGACGGTGCGCAGAGCGCGGTAGATGTGGAAGGGCTCGACCCCGGGCTCCAAGTCCCAGCGCTGGGAGAGCACGGTCTGGAAGACGTCGCCGGCCATGATGTACTGCTTGGTGCGGCGGACGGCGGCGAGGAAGTCGCGAGGGCGGGTGACGGCGCGCACCCGCAGCTTGCCCTGGGCCGGGCGGCGGGCGGCCAGGATGTCGCGGGGACGCGCGCCCGCGGCCAGGCGCTTCTCGATGGCGGCGATGTCGGCGAGGGCGCGGGCGTAGGCGCGGCGCGGGCTCTCGGCGCGCACGTCGGCGGCGGCCACGATGTGGATCTGGTGGCGCAGGTGGTCGAAGGCCAGCAGGCGGTCGAAGAACATCAGCACGCAGTCGGGGACGTGGAGGTCGCGGCGCGCGCGCTCCGGCAGCCGCTCCAGTTGCCGCACCACGTCGTAGGCGAAGAAGCCGACCGACCCGGCGGTGAAGGGAGGCAGGCCGGAAACGGCGGCGGGGCGATGCTCCTCCAGCAGTTCGCGCAGGACGGCGAAGAGGTTGCCCGAGCGGCGCTCGCGCTTCTTGCCGCGCGCCAGCGTGATCTCCTGGCCGCGCGCGGTCAGCACCATGTAAGGGCGGGCGCCCAGGAAGGTGTAGCGGCCGATCTTCTCGCCGCCTTCCACCGATTCCAGCAGGAAGGCGTGGGACTCGCCCGCGGCCAGGCTGAGGAAGGCGGAGACGGGCGTGGCCAGGTCGGCGGTGATGGACCTGGCCACCGGCACCAGGGTGGCGCTCTGGGCCAAGCACTCGAACTCGTCGTAGGCGGGGCGCAGCATGAGGTCAGCCCGTCCCATGGGGCGGGGCCGGAACGGTTAGACTACACGATGCGCGAGAGGTTGCGCCTTGGCCGTGCCGGATCCGTTCGCGGGCGGCAGTCCCGGGTGCAAGTCTTGAGAAAATGTCACCTTAGATATATTCTAACGTCATGGACGCCGCGGCGATCCAACGGGCCCTGGAGGGCAGCGGATTGCGCTGCACGCCGCAGCGCTACGCGGTGATGGCGTTCCTGATGGGATGCAAGCGGCATCCCACGGCGGCGGAGATCTTCGCGGCCGTGAATCGCGTGGCCCCGCGCTCTTCCCGGGCCACGACTTACAATAATCTGCGGGACCTGGTGCGGGCGGGCCTGGTGCGGGAAGTGGCCATTGAAGGCCGCTCCGCGCGATTCGATGTGAAGGGCATGCGGCATCACCACTTCATCTGCGACCGCTGCGGCAACGTCGAGGACGTGGAGTGGTACGAGGTGCCCCGGCCGGCTTCCGGCTCCCTCGGCAAACGGATCTTGCGCGAGTGCGAACTCATTTTCCGGGGGCTCTGCGCCAAGTGCTCTCCGCGGCACGCTCCCGCTCGATATCGCAGGCGCGCGGCAATTGGCTGAAGCGCGCGCATACAAAAGCCGGGATGGGCGGCGGAGCGCGTATCCCGAACCACCTTAAAGGAGCAAACCATGGCAACCGAAACGAAGTGCCCGGTCATGCACGGGACCACCAACGTCGGGATGAGGTCGAACAGCGACTGGTGGCCGAAGCAACTGAACCTCAGGATCCTCCGCCAGAACTCGCCCCAGTCCGATCCCATGGGCGGAGGCTTCCGCTACGCCGACGAATTCAAGAAGCTCGACTTCCAAGCGCTGAAGAAGGACTTGCGCGCGCTGATGACGGACAGCCAGGAGTGGTGGCCGGCGGACTTCGGCCACTACGGAGGGCTCTTCATCCGCATGGCCTGGCACGCCGCGGGCACCTACCGCATCGGCGACGGGCGGGGCGGCGCCGGCACCGGCCAGCAGCGCTTCGCGCCGCTCAACTCCTGGCCGGACAACGCCAACCTCGACAAGGCGCGCCGGCTGCTGTGGCCGGTCAAGCAGAAGTACGGCCGCAAGATCTCCTGGGCCGACCTGATGATCCTGGCCGGCAACGTCGCGCTGGAGTCGATGGGCTTCCAGACCTTCGGCTTCGGCGGCGGGCGTCCCGACGTGTGGGAACCGGACGACGCCGTGTACTGGGGCAAAGAGGAAACCTGGCTCGGCGACAAGCGCTACAGCGGCGACCGGGACCTGGAAAATCCGCTGGCCGCGGTGCAGATGGGCCTCATCTACGTGAATCCGGAAGGACCCAACGGCAAGCCGGACCCCCTGGCGGCGGCCAAGGACATCCGCGAAACCTTCCGCCGCATGGCCATGAACGACGAGGAGACGGTGGCGCTGATCGCCGGCGGGCACACCTTCGGCAAGACCCACGGCGCCGGCGATCCCAAGCTGGTCGGCCCCGAACCGGAGGCCGCGCCCCTGGAAGAGATGGGCCTGGGCTGGAGGAGCCGTTACGGCACCGGCAAAGGCAAGGACGCGATCACCGGCGGCCCGGAAGTCACCTGGACCAAGACGCCGACGAAGTGGAGCAACAACTTCTTCGAGAACCTCTTCGACTACGAATGGGAGCTGACCAAGAGCCCGGCCGGCGCCTACCAGTTCCAAGCCAAGAACGGCGCCCGGCCGATTCCGGATGCCTTCGACGGGTCGAAGCATCACGCGCCCACCATGCTGGTCACCGACATCGCGTTGCGGACCGATCCGGCCTACCTGAAGATCTCGCGGCGCTTCCACGAGCATCCCGACGAGTTCGCCGACGCATTTGCCCGGGCGTGGTTCAAGCTCACCCACCGCGACATGGGCCCGCGTTCCCGCTATCTCGGCCCCGAGGTCCCGGAGGAGGAGTTGATCTGGCAGGACCCCGTCCCGGCGGCCGCTCACAAGCGGATCGAGGCGAAGGACATCACCGCTCTGAAGGCCAAGATCCTCAAGTCCGGGCTGTCGGTCTCGCAACTGGTTGCGACGGCCTGGGCGTCGGCGGCGACCTTCCGCGGCTCCGACAAGCGCGGCGGGGCGAACGGCGCGCGCATCCGTCTGGAGCCTCAGAAGGATTGGGAGGTCAACCAGCCGGCGCAACTGGCCAAGGTGCTGCGGACGCTGGAAGCCATCCAGAAGGACTTCAACGGCTCGAAGGCCAACGGGAAGAAGAAGGTCTCGCTGGCCGACCTGATCGTTCTGGGGGGCGGTGCGGCGGTCGAGAAGGCCGCGAAGGCCGCCGGGCACGACGTGAAGGTCCCCTTCACGCCGGGGCGCACGGACGCGTCGCCCGAGCAGACCGACGTCGAGTCCTTCACCCATCTGGAGCCGGTCGCGGACGGCTTCCGCAACTACCAGAAGGCCCGGTTCAGCGTGTCGGCGGAGGAATTGCTGATCGACAAGGCACAACTATTGACGCTGACGGCCCCGGAGATGACGGTCCTGGTCGGGGGCCTGCGCGTCCTGGCGGCCAACGCCGGGAAGTCCACCCACGGCGTCTTCACCAAGCGGCCGGAGACGCTGAGCAACGACTTCTTCGTCAACCTGCTCGACATGGGCACGCAATGGCAGCCGGCCAACGGCGCGGAGGGCGTCTACGAAGGGCGCGACCGCGCTACCGGCAAGGTCAAGTGGACCGGCACCCGGGTCGACCTGATCTTCGGTTCGAACTCCGAGCTGCGCGCCCTGGCGGAGGTCTATGCCTGCACGGACTCCCGGCAGAAGTTCGTGCAGGACTTCGTGGCGGCGTGGACCAAGGTGATGAACCTGGATCGCTTCGACCTGGCCTGAGTCCGGAGGAAGACGGTCAAGCTGGCACGAGCCCCGTTCCTGTCGCTGGCAGCGGCAAGAGCGGGGCTCGCCGCATCTCCTGGCGGCCGCGCAGCCGGGCGGCGGGGCGCGCGCAGGTTTGCTTCCCCTTCCTAAGGGCGTATATACTTTGCCCAATTTCGCAGCCGACTCTCCCCGGCTGGTTCTCCACCGCGGCGCTGCATGGCGAGGCTGGGGACGGTCGCAGGCTCCAAGCGGACGCACCCCGGCCGGCCCGGGCGAACCCAGCCCGGCGGACGGCGTGCGCCCCGGCGAAGGCAGGCTCATGCCACCTCCCCGGAGGGAGGGGAGGGTGGCCGCGCGGAGGCGCATGCAGGTCAAATTCTGGGGGGTGCGAGGCTCCACCCCCACTCCACAGATCGAG
>DATKAG010000024.1:0-5319 GCA_035498355.1 Myxococcales bacterium
GAGGGCCCCAGTAACACCGATCGCCGGTGCGATAGGCCAGATTTTGGCCAGATCAACCGGCGACGGCGATGCAACTAGTTGATTTTACTGCTACGGCAGCACCGTCTCCCCGTACATGAGGAACTTGTCCACCGAGCGGGCCGCCTTGCGCCCCTCGTGGATGGCCCAGACCACCAGTGACTGGCCCCGGGAGCAGTCGCCGGCCGCGAAGACGCCGGGCACGCTCGTCATCTTGTCGGCGTCGGTCCAGACGTTGCCGCGCTCGTCGAGCTTGAGGCCGAGCTCGGCGGGCAGGCCCTTCTCCGGGCCGAGGAAGCCGAGCGCCAGCAGCACGAGGTCGGCGGGCAGGACGCGGTGGGTGCCCTCGATCTCGCGCGGCCCCAGGGGCTTGCCGTCCGGTCCCCGCAGCCACTCGATGCCGGTGATCTCGATCTCCTTCACGTTCCCCTGCTCGTCGCCCACGAAGCGCTTCGTCTGCACCGAGTACTGGCGCGGGTCGGCGCCCCAGAGGGCCCTGGCCTCCTCCTGGCCGTAGTCGAGCTTGTAGACCTTGGGCCACTGGGGCCACGGGTTGTCGGGCGCACGCCGGTCGGGCGGCCGCGGCATGATCTCCAGCTGCACCACGCTCCTGGCGCCGTGCCGGATGGAGGTGCCGACGCAGTCGGTGCCGGTGTCACCGCCGCCGACCACCACCACGTGCTTGTCCTTGGCGGAGATGTACTTGCCGTCCTGGTGCTTCGAGTCGAGCAGCGATCGGGTGTTCGCGGTGAGGAACTCCATCGCGGGGTAGATGCCGGAGAGGCTTCTCCCTTCCACCGGCAGGTCGCGGGCGTGCGTCGCGCCCCCGCAGAGGACCAGCGCATCGAAGTCGCGCAGGAGCGAGTCCGCCGCCACGTCCTTGCCGATCTCCGTGCGGGTGCGGAACTTCACCCCCTCCTCGGCCATCAGCTTCACCCGCCGCTCCACCAGGGCCTTGTCGAGCTTCATGTTGGGGATGCCGTAGACCAGAAGGCCGCCGATGCGGTCGGCCCGCTCGAACACCGTCACCTCGTGCCCGGCGCGGTTGAGCTGCGCCGCGGCCGAGAGGCCCGCCGGGCCCGACCCCACCACCGCCACCCGCTTGCCGGTGCGCACCGAGGGCGGGTTGGGCACCACCCACCCTTCGGCGAAGGCCCGGTCGGCGATGGCCTCCTCGATCATCTTGATGTTCACCGCCGGCAGGTCGATGGCCACCGTGCAGCTTCCCTCGCAGGGCGCCGGGCAGACGCGGCCGGTGAACTCGGGGAAGTCGTTGGTCTTGGCCAGGCGGATCCAGGCCTCCTGCCACTGGCCCTTCCACACCAGGTCGTTCCACTCCGGGATCAGGTTGTTCACCGGGCAGCCGGAGGCCATGCCGGCGAACAGCTTGCCGGTGTGGCAGAAGGGCACGCCGCAGTCCATGCAGCGCCCGGCCTGCTCCCGCAGCGTCTGCTCGGCGCAGGCGAGGTGCATCTCCTCCCAGTCGCGGATGCGGGTGAGCGGCGGCCGGTCGTGGACGGGCTCGCGCGGGTAATCGAGGAATCCGGTCGGCTTTCCCATCCTAGTTTCCGCTCACCCGCGCCGCATCGTGCGCATTCTCCTCGAACGCCGCCATCTCCGCTTCCTCGGCCGACAGCCCCTTGGCCCGCATCTTCGACTGCGCGTCCAGCATGCGCCGGTAGTCGTTGGGCATCACCCGGACGATGCGCCCCGCCGTCTCCCCCCAGCGCTCCAGCAGGCGCCGGGCCAGGCTGCTGCCGGTCAGCTCCGCGTGCCGCTCCACCATCCGCTTCACCGCCGCGATCTCGCTCTCCGGCGCCGGCCCCAGGCTCACCATCTGCTTGTTGCAGCGGCTGGCGAACTTGCCCTCGCCGTCCACCACGTAGGCCACCCCGCCGGACATGCCGGCCGCGAAGTTGCGCCCGGTGGCGCCCAGCACCACCACCCGGCCGCCGGTCATGTACTCGCAGCCGTGGTCTCCCACCCCTTCCACCACAGCGTCCATCCCCGAGTTGCGCACGCAGAAGCGCTCCCCGGCCACCCCGCGGATGAACGCCTCTCCGGCGGTGGCCCCGTAGAAGGCGACGTTGCCGACGATGATGTTCTCCTCGGCCACGAAGGTAGCCTCCTCGGGGGGAAAGACCACGATCCGCCCGCCGCTCAGGCCCTTGCCGATGTAGTCGTTGGAGTCGCCCTCCAGCACCAGGGTCATGCCTTTAGGGATGAAGGCCCCGAAGGACTGCCCCGCAGATCCCTTGAAGTGGAAGTGGATGGTGTCGTCGGGCAGGCCGGCAGGCCCGTGCCTGCGGGTCAGCTCGCTGCCGGTCATGGTGCCCACCACCCGGTTGGTGTTGCGGATGGGCAGGGTGGCGCGCACCGGCTTCCTGTCCTCCAGGGCGGGCCTGGCCAGGTCGAGCAGCGTGGTGCCGTCCAGCGTCTTCGAAAGGCCGTGGTCCTGGGGGATCTGGCAGGTGCGCCCGTAGTGCTTGGGCACGGTGGGCTTGAAGAGGATGCGGCTGAAGTCCACGCTCCGCGCCTTCCAGTGATCCACCGCCCGGCGCATCTCGATGCGCTCCGAGCGGCCCACCATCTCGTCGAAGGTGCGGAAGCCCAGCTCCGCCATGTACTCGCGCACCTCCATGGCGATGAAGCGCATGAAGTTCACCACGTGCTCCGGCTTGCCGGTGAACTTCTCCCGCAGCCGCGGATCCTGCGTGGCCACCCCCACCGGGCAGGTGTTGAGGTGGCAGGCGCGCATCATGATGCAGCCCAGGGCCACCAACGGACCGGTGGCGAAGCCGAACTCCTCCGCGCCCAGCAGCGCTCCGATCACCACGTCGCGGCCGGTCTTCAGCTGCCCGTCCACCTCCACGGTGATGCGGCTGCGCAGGTCGTTGAGCACCAGGATCTGGTGCGTCTCCGCCAGCCCCAGCTCCCAGGGGATTCCCGCGTGCTTGATGGAGGTGAGCGGGGACGCGCCGGTGCCGCCGTCGTGCCCGGAGATGAGCACGACATCCGCGTGGGCCTTGGCGACACCGGCGGCGATGGTCCCCACCCCCAGCTCCGCCACCAGCTTGACGGAGATGCGGGCGTCCTGGTTGGCGTTCTTCAGGTCGTGGATCAGCTCCTTCAGGTCCTCGATGGAGTAGATGTCGTGATGCGGGGGCGGCGAGATCAGCCCCACGCCCGGGGTGGCGTGCCGCACCTTGGCGATCCAGGGATAGACCTTGGCCCCGGGAAGCTGGCCGCCCTCCCCCGGCTTGGCCCCCTGGGCGATCTTGATCTGCAGCTCGCGCGCGTTCACCAGGTAGTAGCTGGTGACCCCGAAGCGCCCGCTGGCCACCTGCTTGATGGCCGAGTTCTTCGAGTCGCCGTTGGCCTCCTTCACGTACCGGGCCGGGTCCTCGCCGCCTTCGCCGGTGTTGGACTTGCCGCCGATGCGGTTCATGGCCACGGCCAGGGTCTCGTGCGCCTCCTTGGAGATGGAGCCGTAGCTCATGGCGCCGGTCTTGAAGCGGCGCATGATCGCCTCCACCGGCTCCACCTCCTCCAGCTTCACCGGCTTGGCGGCGGAGCGGAAGTCCATCAGCCCGCGCAGGGTGCAGAGCTGCTTCGACTGGTCGTCGATCAGCGCGGTGTACTCCTGGAACATGGGGAAGTTCCCGGTGCGCACCGCGTACTGCAGCTTGTGGATGGTCTCCGGGTTGGTGAGGTGGAACTCGCCGCCGGAGCGGAACTGGTACTCGCCGCCCGCCGGCAGGCTGGTGTGGAAGATGGGCCGCTTGGGAGGGAAGCCGCGCTCGTGCCGCATGCGCGCTTCCTTGGCGACCACGTCGATGCCCACCCCGCCCACCCGGGAGGCGGTCCAGGTGAAGTACTCGTCGACGAAGTCCTGGGAGAGGCCGATGGCCTCGAACACCTGGGCCCCGTGGTAGCTCTGCAGGGTGCTGATCCCCATCTTGGAGATCACCTTCACCAGCCCCTTCACCACCGCCTTCAGGTACTTCTTCTCCGCGTCCGCGGCGGGCCCGGGGATGGAGCCCTCCTTCACCTGCTCGTGCACGGTCTCGAAGGCCAGGTAGGGGTTGATGGCGCTGGCCCCATAGCCCATCAGCAGGGCGAAGTGGTGCACCTCGCGCGGCTCGCCGCTCTCCACGATCAGGCTGCAGCGGGTGCGGGTCCCTTCCCGGATCAGGTGGTGGTGGACGGCGGAGACGGCCAGCAGCGAAGGGATGGGCGCCGCTTCCGCGTCGTGCCCGCGGTCGGAGAGGACGATGAGGTTGAACCCCTCGGCGATGCACTCGGAGACCTTCCAGCGCAGGTCCTCCAGCGCGCTGCGCAGGGCCGCCCCGTCCCCCTTGGGATTGAAGAGGGTGGGCAGCTTGATGGCCTTGAGCCCGCGGGCGGCCGGCGAGCCGTCCAGGCCGCGGATCTTCGCCAGCTCGTCGTTGGTGAGGATGGGCGAGGGAACGGAGAGCTGCCGGCAGTGCTCCGGCCCCGCCTCCAGCAGATTCGCCTCCGGACCCACCGAGGTGTCGGAGGACATGATGATCTCCTCGCGGATGGCGTCCACCGGCGGATTGGTCACCTGGGCGAAGAGCTGCTGGAAGTAGTTGAAGAGCGGCTGGGGGCGCTCGGAGAGCACGGCCAGGGGCGTGTCGGTGCCCATCGAGCCCACCGCCTCGTTGCCGGTGGAGGCCATGGGGGTGATGAGGATCTTGATGTCCTCGGAGGTGTAGCCGAACACCTCCTGCCGGCGGATGAGCATCTCCCGGTCGGGGTGGATGGCCCGCACCGGGGTGGGGAGCTGGTCGATGTGCAGCATCGAGGCGCGCAGCCACTCCTCGTAGGGGGCCTGGGCGGCGATCCGCTCCTTCAGGTCCTCGTCGGAGACGATGCGCTGCTCCTCGGTATCCACCAGGAAGATGCGGCCGGGCTGCAGCCGGCCCTTGCGCAGGACCTGCTCGGGGGGGATGTCGAGGACCCCGACCTCGGAGGACATCACCGCCAGCCCGTCCCTGGTCACGTAGTAGCGCGAGGGCCGCAGGCCGTTGCGGTCGAGGACCGCGCCCACCCGGATGCCGTCGGTGAAGGCGATGGAGGCGGGGCCGTCCCAGGGCTCCATCAGGCAGGAGTGGAACTCGTAGAAGGCCTTGCGCGAGGCGCTCATGGTCTCGTCGCGCGACCAGGGCTCGGGCACCATCATCATCACCGCGTGCGGCAGCTCCCGGCCCGCCAGGGTGAGCAGCTCGAGCACGTTGTCGAACATCGCCGAGTCGGAGCCCTCGGTGTCGATGATGG
>DATKAG010000025.1:0-25490 GCA_035498355.1 Myxococcales bacterium
GGCGAGGTGCACGAGGACGACCGCTGCTACGAGCAGCGCATGCAGGCGTTCTTCAACTGGTTCCTCTTCGACCGCAAGCAGGCCGACGGGTCCACCGCCGTCTACCGGTACCTGCGGGAGAAGGGCGCGGAGCTTCCCCGCAAGGACAAGGACGTGCTGCTCGGCTGCACCCAGTCGAAGCTCGGCCTCTACGAGTACCGCGGAATGCGCGGGTTCTTCACCCGGCCCAAGAAAGGCCAGGTGCGGGTGCGCGACTCCTTGACCGGCGAGGACTTCGACGTCACCGAGCGGCGGCAGATGCACGGGCTGGAGATCGGCGACCTGTTCGAGGCCCGGCTGGTCCCGGTGGAGCGCACCTGGCACTTCTCCACCAGCTTCACCTACCACCCGCGCGAGGTCTTCCCCGCCATCCGCAAGGAGATCAAGCGGCGCAAGCGGGCGGGAGCGGTGGACGCGCGGGCCCTGGTCTGGGAGCTGGAGCGGATGTCCTTGCAGACCGAGCGCTTCCGCAACGTGAGCGTGGAGAACATCTACAATTTCGAGACCCCCTTCCTCTCCAAGCGCCCGGCGGCCCCCGAGGTGCGGCAGGGCGGCTAGCCAGGAGGTCAGCCTGCCCGTCGGCCCGTGCGGAGCATGGCCCTCTTCCCACCCCACTGCCGGAACGGGAGGTCCTGCCGACCTTTCTTCATTCTCGCAGCGTAGCGAGGGGGTCTGACATTCTCGACCGACGCTCCGATCGCCGCGCACCGTCCGGGCGCGATGTCCGCCCAACCAAGTTGAACGGGCGGTGACATGCGATCCGTCGGAGCCACTCAGACGTCGCGGACGTACGAAGTTGCCCTCGCCGGTGCACGGGCGACCATCGTGCCCCGCCACGGGCAGCCCTTCCACCGCTCGCGCCGGCGGTACTGCCCGCTCCGCGAACGGCTGCCCGTTTCCACGCCCTCTTCCACGTTTCCTCCCACGCCCTTGGTCCAGGCTCCTTCCTCACGGGCAAGCAAGCCCGGAGGAGGAGACCATGAACAAGACTCTTGTCGCACTGACGATCGGAATCTGCGCCGCCGCCGCCACCCTCGCCGCCAAGGGCAAGGACCGGTACCTGGTGATCGCCCCGCACACGGCCGAGAGCTGCCTCTCCGTTCTCGACGACATCAACCAGCACCAGGCGAAGCTGCTGGAGAAGATCGACTGGGGGTGCGCGGCCGGCGATCACACCGGGTACGTGGCGGTGGAGGCGGACAGCGCGGACGCCGCCCTGCGCACGCTGCCCGCCAAGGCGCGGGAAGGGGCCCGGGCGGTGAAGCTGGTGAAGTTCTCGCCGCAGCAGATCCGCCAGTTCCACGACTCGAAGTAGGCGTGTTACAGCAGTCGGGGGAGGCAGCGATGCCCAGGCGCTCGACGCGGGACCTGCTGGTGCGGGTGCTGGGAAGCGTCTGCGTGGAGCGCGACGGCCAGCGCTTGCCGCTGCCTCCCTCGAAGAAGACCCGCGCGCTCCTCGGCTACCTCCTGGTCGAGGAGCGCGAGCAGACCCGCGAGCACCTCTGCTCCCTCTTCTGGGACGTGCCGGACGATCCCCGCGGGGCCCTGCGCTGGAGCCTCTCCCGCCTGCGGCCGCTGCTCGACGATCCGGGCTGCGCGCGGGTGGAGGCGGACCGGGAGCGCGTGCGCATCGACCTGGCCGGAGCGCGGCTCGATCTGAAGGTGGCGCAGTCGCTCTCCCTGGCGGAGGCGGGGGTGGCGGAGCTGCGCAGGGCCGCCGAGCTGTTTCGCGGCGACCTGCTGGAAGGGCTGGAGCTGTGCGACGCCTTCCGCTTCCAGGCCTGGTGCACGGCGCGGCGGGAAGAGGCGCGCGCCCTGCACGCCCGGGTGCTGCGCGCCCTGGTGTCCCGCCTCGAGGGCCAGCCCGAGGAGGCGCTGGCGCCGGCGCGCAAGCTGGTCGAGCTTCTTCCCGCCGACGAGGAAGCCCACCGCGGGGTGATGGGCCTGCTCCACAAGCTCGGCCGGCAGAAGGAGGCGGTGGCGCAGTACGACGCGCTCCGGGAGATCCTGCGCGCCACCTCCGGCGCCCGGCCCTCCGCGGGAACGGAGCAGCTCCGCCGATCCCTCGGCACCCCGCAGCCGCCGTCCCCCGCGGCCCGGCCCGCGCCGCCGCCCGCGGCGCCGCTGGTAGGGCGGGGGAAGGAGCGGGCGCGCATCGAGGCGGCCTCGGCGGTGGCGCTGCTGCTGGGCGAGCCGGGGATCGGCAAGACGCGACTGTTGGAGGAGATCTGCCGCGCCGCCCCGGGCCAGGTGCTCTCGGGGCGCTGCTACGAGGCGGAGCAGTCGCGGCCCTACGGCTGCATCATCGAGGCCCTGCGCGCCTCCGGCCTGGCGGCCGAGGCCAGCGAGATGGTGCGCCGCGACCTGGCCGCCCTGCTCACCGAGCTGGCTCCGCCGCCCTCGGGGCTGGACCGGGCCCGGCTCTTCGACGCGGTCTCGGCCCTCTTCCGCGAGCGGGGCCCAATCCTGTTGCTGCTCGACGACGTGCACTGGATCGACGAGGCCGGGGCGGCCCTGGTCCACTACCTCACCCGCTCCGCGCCCGGATCGAAGGTGGTCCTGGCCGCGCGCGAGGGAGAGTTGTGGGACAACGGGGCGGCCCTGCGCCTTTGGCGGGAGCTGCGCAGGGAGCGGGCCATCGAGGAGGTGAGGCTCCTGCCGCTGCCCCAGGCGGAGATCGCCGAGCTGATGCGCAGCCGGCGGATCCGGGCCGACGCGGCGGTGGTGCACGCCCAGAGCGCCGGCAATCCGCTCTGGGCGCTGGAGCTGGGGCGGGCGCTGGCGGAGGGCAAGCCGCCGCTCGGGGGCGAGCTGCTGGAAGCGCTGGAGCAGCGGCTGGACGCGCTCGATCCGGCCTCGCAGTCGCTGGCGGCCTGGACGGCCGCGCTGGGAAGCGCCGCGGAGCCTGCGCTGCTCGCCCGGGTCACCGGCAGGCCCGAGGCGGAGATCGTCGACCAGCTCTCCCACCTGGAGAGGCTGGGCCTCGCGCGCATGGCCGGTCGGGGCTGGGACTTCGCGCACGATCTGATCCGCGAGGCGGCGCTCAAGCGCCTTTCCCCCGCCCGGCGCAAGCTCCTCCATGCCAGCCTGGCGCGCACGCTCTGGGAATCCGGCCAGCTCGCCGGCGCCGCCGCCCGCCAGGCGGCGCTGGGAGGCGAGGACGAGCTGGCGGTGTGGGCCTCGATCGAGGCGGGAAAGCAGGCGCTGAGGGTGTTCGCCGGCCAGGAGGCGCTCTCCTTCGCCAACCAGGCCTCCACCCTCTTGCCGTCGCTGCGCGGACCGGACCGCCTGCGGGCGCAGCTCGAGGTGCTGCAGATCCGCGCCCGCGCCGACCGCAGGGCCGAGCGGCTGGAGGAGGCGGTGGCGGAACTGGGCAAGCTGGTGCTCGACGCGGAGGCTTCGGGTGCCTCCGATCTGGTGGCCGAGGCCCTGCATCTGTTGAGCTGGGCGCAGTACTACCGGGAGGAGGAGGCGAGCGCCATCCACGTCAGCCTGCGGAGCGTGGAGGTGGCGCGCTCCGATCCGGATCCCACCATCCGGGCGCGGGCTTTGGCCCAGGCCGGGCGGTGCCTGGCGCAGATCGAGAGCGATGCCGATCAGACCCGCAAGCTCCTCGAGGAAGCTTCCGCCGCGGCGCAGAGCGCGCGGGTGGTGGTCCTCGATCTCCCTTTGGGCCGGGGGCTCCTCGCCGTCTTTCTCGGCGAGGACGAGCAGGCGCGGGCCCATCTCGAGTCGGCCGCGCGGCTGGCGCTGGAGGCGGGCGACATGTGGCGTCATGCGCAGGCTTCGTTCGGGCTCTGCATGCTCGCCCTCGACCGCCACGAAGGGGAAGAGGCGCTGCGCGTGGCGAGCGCGACCCTGCCCGCGGTGGAAAGGATGCCGGAGGGAGACGAGCCGGCCATGGGCCGGGCGTTCGTGGCCCTGGCACGGCTGCTGACCTCCCGCGGCGGGGACGGCGAGGCCGACGCGCTCTTCGCCCGGGCCGTGGACGAGCTCCGGGCCAGCGAGGCGCGCTGGAGGGCGTCGCAGGTCCTGATCCTGCGCGGCGAGCTGGAGCTCTGGCTGGGGCGGCTGCCCCGGGCGGAGGAGGCGGCCCGGCAGATCGTCTCGCTGGGCAATGACGGGGCCATCCAGATGCGCCAGGGGAGGGCGCAAGTGCTGATGGCCGAGCTGGCGCTGGCCCGGGAGGACGGAGCCACGGCCCGCGAGCACCTCGGCCGGGCGCTGCGGGCCCCGGGGGGTATCGGCGTCCGGCTGCGCGCGCGCATCGCCGCGGCCAGCGCCCGCGCAACGGCCCTTGGAGGAGGAGATGGCCATGCAGAAATACGTCGTCGAGCATGAGTACAAGACCCCGCTCACCGATCAGGCGCACAACGAGGAGGCGCAGCGGGCCGAGCCCTGCCTGAAGCAGTACGGGGTGGTGTGGAAGTGCAGCTACCTGGCGCTGGACCGGATGAAGATGATCTGCGAGTTCGAGGCGGACAGCGCCGAGCGCATCCGCGACGCGCTGCGCAGCGCCGAGGTGCCTTTCGTCCGGGTCTGGCCGGCAATCCGGTACGGCTGATTCCACGATTCTTCCCACGCCCCCTCTCACGGCCGCCCTGCACAGTCCTCCCGTCCGGCAGAGGAGCCGGCAGGAGGATGACATGGCGATCGACGAGGCGAAGCTGAACGAGTTCATGGGGCGCGCGGTGGGGGACATGGGGAGCGCGCTCTCCGCGGCGCTGGTGTGGGTGGGAGACCACCTGGGCCTGTACAGGGAGCTGGCGGCGGGAGAGGCGACGCCCGCGGAGCTGGCCAAGCGGACCGGGACCACCGAGCGGTACGTGCGGGAGTGGCTGGCGAACCAGGCGGCCGGCGGCTACGTGCAGTACGACGCCCCCTCGGGCCGCTACTCGATGACCGAGGAGCAGGCGTTCGCCCTGGCCCAGGAAGGAAGCCCGGCCTTCATTCCCGGCGCCTTCCAAGTGATCGCCGCCTGTTTCTCCGGCCGGGAGCGGCTGGCGTCCTGCTTCCGCTCCGGCGGCGGAATCGAGTGGGGCGACCAGCACAGTTGCCTCTTCGAGGGCACCGAGCGCTTCTTCCGGCCTGGCTACGCGGCCAACCTGGTCTCGGGCTGGCTGCCGGCGCTGGAAGGGGTGGTGGAGAAGCTCGAACGCGGAGCCCTGGTCGCCGACGTGGGATGCGGGCTGGGCGCCAGCTCCATCCTCATGGCCAAGGCGTTCCCCCGCTCGCGCTTCATCGGGTTCGATTTCCACCCCGGGTCGGTGGAGATCGCCCGGCAGCGGGCGCGCGACGCCGGCGTGGACGGCCGGGTGAAGTTCGAGGTGGCCCGCTCCACCGACTATCCCGGCAAGGGATACGACCTGGTGGCGCACTTCGACTCGCTGCACGACATGGCCGACCCGCTGGGCGCCGCCCGGCACGTGCGCCAGACGCTGGCCGAAGGGGGCGCGTGGATGATCGTGGAGCCCTTCGCCCACGACCGCGTGGAGCAGAACCTCAATCCCGTGGGCCGCGTCTTCTACGGCGCCTCCACCATGCTCTGTGTGCCCAATTCCCTGGCGGGCCGCGGCCCGGCCCTCGGCGCCCAGGCCGGCGAGGCCCGCCTGCGCGAGTTGGTCCTCGCCGCCGGCTTCCGCGGCTTCCGCCGGGCCACCGAGACCCCCTTCAACATCATCCTCGAAGCGCGTCCCTGAGCTTCCTAGCGAACGGTGCTCTCGGGATCGTGGCGGGTCGGGGTGCCGGGGAAGATCACGGTCTTGAGAAGCTGGCGGCGGTTCTTTGCGACCGCCTGGTCGAGGAAGGTGCGGGCCTCGGCCAGGCGGTCCAGCAGGCGCTTGGGCTTGCGCTTCATCTTCGGGTCGGAGAGCAGGGCGTGCGTCAGCCAGGGGAAGACGGCGGTGACGTCGGTGTGCACGTAGACCGAGCCGCTCTCCACCGCCTCCACCGAGACCTTTCCCCAGGTGTGGCCTTCGCCGGCCGGGCAGCTGGAGAGGGCGCCGTTGTCCACCGGGTCCACGCAGAACTGCACGTCGATGTCGAAGCCGGTGGTGGGGACGAAGAGGATCTGGTCGAGGAGCGGCTCGCCCTGCAGCGTGTAGTTCTTGGGGACGCCGCCGCCCAGGATCCAGATGGCCAGCCGCCGGGAGCCGTGGTGGCGGGCCCAGTGCTGCACGGCGGCCATGGCGTAGACGTCGTCGTTGATGTCGATCTCGAAGCGGAAGGTCTCCGGAAAGAGCCGGCGCAGCTTGACGGCGTTGAGGAAGATGGACCCGTCCTGCACCGCGCCCACGAAGATGGGCACCCCGTGCTCGAAGCACTGCGAGAGCAGGGAAGGCTGCGGGACGCCCAGCGCCTTCTCCATCTTGCCGATGTCGCGCCCCAGGAGCGCATGGAACTCCGGAGTGGTCATCTTGCGCTGGTAGTCCGCTCCCTGCATGAGCGCGGAGAAGAGCTTGTCGGTGTCCAGCAGCGCCTCTTCCCAGAACCCCAGGTCGTAGATCCGGATCACCCGGGCCAGCCTGAGCTGCAGGTCGCCGGCGTTCGGGTTCACCTCCCGGATGGCGTGCCCGATGATCCGGTGGGCGTCGTGGTAGAGGTTGGCGCCGGTGGTGGTGAGCGCGCTGATCACCCCGCGCTCGATCAAGGGGATCAGGCAGCTCTGGTGCAGCCCCGCCGGGGTCATCGCCCCGCTCAAGGTGAGGAAGATGCTGCAGTCCTCCGCCAGCGAGCGGCGCATCAGCTCGTAGGCGGTGCGCTCCTGGCGGCCGACGTAGGCGCCGAAGGCGTGCTGCAAGAGATCGTGCGGCGACTCGCGGCCGGTGATCGGCCGGGGATCGACGGAGCGGGCCTTCTGGAACGGCTTGCGCAGCCGGGAGCGGGTCGCCATGGCGGGCGCGCAATCTACACGATAAAGAGCAGCCCATGTGCACGCTGGTCCTGCTCCTGCGCCCGGGCGAGCTCCTCGCCATCTCGGGGAACCGCAACGAGCTGCTGGCGCGCCCCGCCAGCGGGCCGCGGGTGGAGGGCGGGATCCTGGCGCCGCGCGACGACCTTGCGCACGGAACCTGGCTGGGGCTGAACGCGCACGGCCTCTTCGTCTGCGTCACCAACCGGCACGGGGCGATGGTCGACCCTTCGCGCAAGAGCCGCGGTCTTCTGGTGCTGGAGGCGCTGCAGGCGCAGAGCGCCCGGGGCTTGCACCAGGCGCTGCGCGAGCTGCGCGGCGACCGGCACAACGGCTTCCACCTCGCCTACGCCGACCTGCAGGACGCCTTCGTCACCTGGGGCGACGGGTATTCGATCTCCCAGGCAAGCCTCGAGCCAGGGAAGGCGCAGGTGGTCACCGAGCGCAGCTTCGGCGCGGGCGAGGGCGAGCGGGAAAGGTCGGTGGCGGGGGCGTTCGCCAGCCTTCCCTTCGCGGTCCGCGCCTGGCGCGAGCCGATGACCGCGCACGCCAGGGAGCCGCTGGAGAGCGCCTGCGTCCACGCCGACGCGGTGGGCTACGGCACACGTTCCTCGCTGCAGGTGATCCTGCGTCCCGGGACGGTGCGGGCGCTCTGGACCGACGGCCATCCTTGCACCAGCCCCGCGCGGGACATCTCGGCCCTGGCGGCGCAGCTCTTTCCTGCGAAATAGGCGCTACTTCTTCTTGCCGGGCAGAAGCCCGCGGGCGAAGCCCCGGGCCAGCGAGGGGACCTGGCCGAGCGCTCTCACCAGCGCCAGCGCCAGCTGCAAGGGGGTGCTCCCTTCCGCCTCCACCTGCACGCGCTCGCCGCTCGCATCCTCGGCCAGCCCGCGCGCGACCGTGTGCTTGCCGTCGGAGCGGATCTCCACCACCAGGCGGGCCACCACCGGAAGCTCCGGCTTTTTTTCCAGCTCCTCGCTCATGTAGAGGAGGAACATGGCACTTCCAGGGGTCGGGCGCACGCTGCGGGCCATCGGCTTCGACGACGTCCCCTGGCGCCACCGCCGCGCGCGCAGGGTAGGGCTGGTGGGCGCCGTCTGCGCGGGCACGCGCTTCGAGGGAATGGTCTACGGGGCCGTCCGCCGCGACGGCTGGCGCGCCACCTCGACGCTGGAGGCGCTGCTTCTGGGGGGAAAGTTCCTTCCCCAGATCCACCTGGTGCTGCTCGACGGCATCGCCTTCGGGGGCTTCAACCTGGTCGACCTGCCCCGCCTGGCGCGCACCCTGCAGCGCCCTTGCGTGGCCGTGATGCGCAAGCTCCCCGATCTGCTGGCGATGGAGCGCGCCGCCCGCCGGCTGCCCCGGCCGCAGGCGCGCGTCGCCCTCCTGCGCCGCGCCGGGCCCATCCACGTGAGCGGACCGTTCGTGTACCAGGTGTGCGGCGCCGGGCCGGCGGAAACCGCGGCGGCCTTGCGCCGCCTGACGGACACGGGCAACGTCCCGGAAGCGCTGCGGCTGGCGCACCTGATCGGGGGCGCCCTGGCCTACGGGCAGAGCGGGAGGCGGGCATGATCGAGGTGGTGGAAGGAGACATCACGCTCCTCGACGTCGACGCCATCGTCAACGCCGCCAACGAGTCGCTCCTGGGTGGCGGCGGGGTGGACGGGGCCATCCACCGCCGGGCGGGCCCGGGGCTGCTCGCCGAATGCCGGACGCTGGGAGGAGCGCGCACCGGCGAGGCGAAGATCACCGGCGGCCACCGCCTCCGGGCCAGCCACGTGATCCACTGCGTGGGCCCGGTCTGGCACGGCGGGGGCCGGGGCGAGCCGGAGCTTCTCGCCTCCTGCTACCGCTCCGCGCTTCTCCTGGCGAAGCGGCATGCGCTGCGGAGCATCGCCTTCCCCGCCATCTCCACGGGCGCCTACGGCTACCCGCTGGAGGAAGCCACCCGCATCGCGGTGCGCGAAGCCCGGCAGTCCCAGGCGGCCGACCCGGATCTGCGCATCGTCTTCTGCTGCTTCTCGGCCTTCGACGGGGAGACGTACCGCAGGGCGCTCCGGGCGCCTTGAGCGGCCTACCTGGCCGGCCCCGCGACCTGGTCGAAGGCCCGGTCCACGTCGGCGAACATCTCCCGCTTCACCCGCTCGTCGCCGTCGACGTTCTGCAGGGCGGTCCGGAAGGCGTCCAGGTCGATCACTCCCAGCGCCCGCTCGTCGCCGTCGGGCGTCACCCAGTGATCCCGGATCGAACCGGAACGAGCTCCCGCCTTCCGCGCGATCTCCGCGATGGCCGCCTTGTCCTGCCCCGATCCGGCGGCGGCCAGCGCCTGGGCGAGCGCGTCCACCGAGACCTGGAGCTGCTCGCGCGCGGCCCCGTCCGCCTGCTTCCGGCGCACTTTCACGTCGGCGACCCCGCTCGCCACTCCCACTCCCTGCAGCCGCTTGCCGCCCTCGGTGCGGAAGGCGCCGGTGCCCTCGGCCAGCCAGGCGGGCGTCTGGTCCCGGCCGCCGCCGGGCCGGGTGGCGGCGCCCCCGCCGCAGGCCAGGGGGAGCAGGCAGGCGGCGGCGAGAAGGCGGCTGTGCGTCATTGCTTTCCTCCACCTTGCACCAGGAAGGCGGGATCGATCCCCAGGTCGCGGATCACCGCATCCCAGATCTTGTCCGAGGGAGTGTCGAAGATGCGCCGGGCGGAGATGCTGGAGTTGAGCCAGCCGCCGGAGACCATCTCCCGCTCCAGCTGGCCCGGCCCCCAGCCCGCATAGCCCAGGCAGAGGCGGTAGGCCGCGGGATCCCCGCTGAGCAGGGCGCGCAGGGCGTCGGTGGAGACGGAGAGGAAGACGTCCTCCTGGAGGTGGACCGAGTCGGCCACCTCCGGGCGGCGGTGGACGAGGAAGCCGCGCTCGCGCTGCACCGGACCGCCGATGAAGGCGTTTCCCGCCCCTGCGTGCACGTCCATGCCGTGCTCCTTGCCGATCTCCCGCAGGGCGATGTCGCTGGGCCGGTTGAAGACGATGCCCATGGCGCCCGAATCGTTGTGCTCGATGAGGAGCACCACCGACCGGGCGAAGTTCGGGTCGTCGAGCTGCGGTACCGCGATCAGGATCCCCGGCGCGAGGTCGCTCACCGCTATCCCGAGAAGCCATCCATGGAGAGCATCCCCCGCTTGCCCTCCTTCTCCTTGTTCTCCTCCGCGGTGGGCAGCGGCTCCTTCTGCTTGTTGATGTTGGGCCACTTGGTGGCCAGGTCCGCGTTGAGCGCGGTGTACTCCTTCCACTTCTCGGGCAGGTCGTCCTCGGGGAAGATGGCCTTGGTGGGGCAGACCGGCTCGCAGGCGCCGCAGTCGATGCACTCGTCCGGGTGGATGACGAGGAAGTTCGCGCCCTCGTAGAAGCAGTCGACGGGACAGACCGCCACGCAGTCTGTGTACTTGCAGGCGATGCAGGGCTCGGCAACGACGAAAGCCATGGCACAGGTCTCCTGGCGGGTGTTCGCTGCTCTCTGTCACGAACCTACCACGGCTGCAAGATTGCCGGCTCGCGGAGTACAGTGCCTGCCCCCGTGATCTGCCTGACCGGCGATGCCCGGAGCGAAGAGGCGTACAGCCGCGCGCTGAAAGGCGAGCGGGCCGCCCTGCTCCTCACCGACCCCCCCTACTGCCTGCTCACCCGCCGCCGCAAAGGGGGGGAGCCGCGCCAGAAGCGGGCGGGGGTGAAGATCGACCGCGAGCCGATCCTCCGTTTCGAGGACGTCCGCTCCTACCGCCGCTTCACCCTGGAATGGCTGCCCCGGGCCGCCGCCCACGTGGACGGGCCCCTGGTGGTCTGGACCAACTTCCTCGGCAAGGAGCCGATCCGCGCCGTGGCCCGGGAGATGGGCCGGGTGGAGGCGGGCGAGTTCCTCTGGGCGAAGCGGAGCTCGGCGCGGGAGGGGACCGAGCAGACCCTGCGGGTCTACGAGACGGCGCTGGTGTTCCTGCGAGAGCCGCTTCCGGCGCTCGAAGACGCCGACCCACCCCGCGTCTGGTGCGTGGCGGCGGGATACGACGACGACGGGGAGGCGCGGGTGTGGGGCAATCACCCGAACCACAAGCCGTTTTCCGTCCTGGAGCCGCTGGTGCGCCAGTTCTCCCGCCCCGGCGACCTGGTCCTCGATCCCTTTGCCGGCAGCGGCAGCATCCCCGCGGCCGCCCTGCGCATCCACAGGCGGGCGGCCTGCATCGAGATGGACGAAGGGTGGGCGAAGAAGGTCTCGCGCCGGATCGCGGAGGTGCGCGCATGAAGGGCTTCTTGATCCTGCTCCTGGCTGCCGGATGCTCGGCGCACCACATCACCCATTACCGCTCGGGCTGGAGCTCGTGCCGCGCCGTGGATCCGGACGCCATCCGCTGCGGCGACAAGCAGATGGCCAAGGTGATCTGCTTCAAGCCGGGCGACGAGTCCTGCGGGGCGCTGGCCATCGACTACCTGGACGGCGAGCGGGTGTTCCTCTGGCGGCCGCCCGACTTCGAGCCCGAGGACGAGGACTCCTTGCAGCCGGGCGGGGTGATCCGGCCGGAGCTGGCCTCGGACGGCAGCATGATCTGGTTCAAGAGCCCCGCCAACAGCCGCGATGGCTGGACCGTGTTCGAGCCGGAGACGGGCGTCACCCGGGAGGTCGATGCCTTCCGCATCTTCAGCATCCGGGAGAAGGACCCGCACAGCCTTCCTTTATGGGTGGTGGCGGCGAAATGAGGCGAGCAGGGCCTCCACCTCGTCGGGGCCCATGCGCTGCAGGGTGTTGAGGTTGGCCTGGGCGATGCGCTCCGCCAGCGTCAGCGGGCTGACCAGGGCCATCGCCTGCTCCAGCGTGAGCTTGCTGGTGTCCACGTAGCGCGACCCGCCGTCGTCGTGCCCGCGCACCGAGCGCAGCACCGAGGCCCGGACCAGCTGCAGCGTCGGGTCGGGGCTGCGGCGGACGAGCTGCACCGCCCGGTTGGCGTCCGACAGGTCGCGGGGAAGGGCGGGGTGGAAGGCGACGGCGTAGAAGGGCGGCTCGCCGCGGTGGCGAGCGAACATCTGGTCCCGCACCCCGGCGCAGAAGGATTGGAAAGCGCGCGCGGAGGCCTCGCCGGTGGCTGGCTCCCCGGGAAAGATGAAGAGCGCCACCTCCACCGATTCTTTGGGCAGCGCCTCGAGGCCCGCGATGGCGGGCAGTGCCTGCTCCCGGCTGCGCAGCACCCGCCGCAAGAGCTTCCCGCCCTCGCGGCAGACCCTGGCGTAGGGGCACATGCGCAGCCCCTCCACGAACTCCCGCAGGTAGCGATCGTTGCGCGCGAGCGCCTCTTCATCGGGCGTGGTCACGGCAGGCTCCCCGTGTTACATGGCGCCTTCCAGATGCCCCGGCGCAAAGACCTCAAGTCCATCCTCCTCCTCGGCTCTGGTCCCATCGTCATCGGGCAGGCCTGCGAGTTCGACTACTCCGGGGTCCAGGCCCTCAAGGCCCTGCGCGAAGAGGGGTATCGCACCATCCTCCTCAACTCCAACCCCGCCACCATCATGACGGACGCGGAGTGGGCCGACCGCACCTACATCGAGCCCATCACGGTGGAGGCGGCGGAGCGGATCCTCGCCGCCGAGCGGCCCGACGCGGTGCTGCCCACCATGGGGGGCCAGACGGCGCTCAACCTGGCCGTCCAGCTCGCCAAGCAGGGAATCCTGGCGAAGTACGGCTGCCAGCTGATCGGCGCGCAGCTCGATGCCATCGAGAAGGCGGAGGACCGGCAGCGGTTCAAGGACTGCATGACGGCCATCGGCATCGACGTGCCCCGCTCCGGGGTGGCCCATTCCCTCGACGAGGTGATGCGCATCGGGCCCGAGCTCGGCTTCCCCTTGATCCTCCGCCCCAGCTTCACCCTGGGCGGGCTGGGGGGCGGCATCGCCTACAACCGCCAGGAGCTGGAGGAGATGGGGGCGCGGGCCCTGGGGTACAGCCCCACGCACGAGGTGCTGATCGAGGAGTCGGTGCTGGGCTGGAAGGAGTTCGAGCTGGAGGTGATGCGCGACAAGGCGGACAACGTGGTGATCATCTGCAGCATCGAGAACGTCGACCCCATGGGGGTGCACACCGGCGACTCCATCACCGTGGCCCCGGCGCAGACGCTCTCCGACGTGGAGTACCAGGCGATGCGCGACATGGCCCGGCAGGTGATCCGGGCCATCGGGGTGGAGACCGGGGGGTCGAACATCCAGTTCGGCGTGCACCCCCGCACCGGGCGGACGGTGGTGATCGAGATGAACCCGAGGGTGAGCCGCTCCTCCGCGCTCGCCTCCAAGGCCACCGGCTTTCCCATCGCCAAGATCGCCGCCAAGCTGGCGGTGGGGTACACGCTGGACGAGATCACCAACGACATCACCCGCACCACGCCCAGCAGCTTCGAGCCGGCCATCGACTACTGCGTGGTGAAGATTCCCCGCTTCAACTTCGAGAAGTTCCCCCATGCCGACCAGACGCTCACCACCAGCATGAAGTCGGTGGGCGAGGTGATGTCCATCGGGCGCACCTTCGCCATCGCCCTGCAGAAGGCTTTGCGATCGCTGGAGAACCGCACCGACGGGCTGGACTCCCCTCTGGGCCGCGACGGCGTGCCCAGGGAGTATTCCCCCGCGGAGCTGGAGAGGATCCGGGCGGAGGTGAAGACGGCCACGCCCCGGCGGCTGTTCTGGCTGGCCGAGGCCTGCCGCGCCGGGATCTCCACGGAGGAGATCTACGCCCTCTCCGCCGTCGATCCCTGGTTCGTCCGCGAGGTGCAGGCGCTGGTGGACGCGGAGGCGGAGATGGCCCGCTCCGCCAAGGCCGGGGCGCCGGTCGCCGACCTGGTGCGCTGGAAACGCCTGGGGTTCTCCGATCGGCGCATCGCCCGCCTCACCGGCCGCGAGGAGGCGCAGGTGGCGGCCCAGCGGGAGGCGATGGGGCTGCACCCGGTGTTCAAGCGGGTGGACACCTGCGCGGCGGAGTTCGAGGCCAACACCCCGTACCTCTATTCCAGCTACGAGGACGAGGACGAGGTGCGGCCCGACGACCGCAAGAAGGTGCTGATCCTCGGCTCGGGTCCCAACCGCATCGGCCAGGGGGTGGAGTTCGACTACTGCTGCGTGCAGGCCTCCTTCGCGCTCCGGGCCGCCGGATACGAGACCCTGATGGTGAATTGCAACCCGGAGACGGTCTCCACCGACTACGACACCTCCGACCGGCTGTACTTCGAGCCGCTCACCCTGGAGGACGTGCTGGAGATCGCCCGGCGGGAGAAGCCCATCGGGGCCATCGTCCAGTTCGGCGGGCAGACCCCGCTCAAGCTCGCCCGCGGGCTGGAGCAGGCGGGCATCCGCATCCTCGGCACCACCGTCGACGCCATCGACGCGGCCGAGGACCGCGAGTTGTGGGCCAAGGTGGTGGAGGAACTGAAGCTGCGCCAGCCGGAAAACGGGATCGCCCGCAGTCCGGAGCAGGCCCTGGCCACCGCCCGGCGCATCGGCTACCCGGTGATGGTGCGACCCAGCTTCGTGCTCGGCGGCCGGGCCATGGAAGTGGTCCACGACGACGAGGGGCTGGTGCAGTACTCCACCGAGGCGGTGCAGGCCTCCGAGGAGCGGCCCATCCTCATCGACCGCTTCCTCAGCGACGCCACCGAGGTGGACGTCGACTGCGTGGGCGACGGGAAGAACTACGTGGTGGCGGGGGTGATGGAGCACATCGAGGAGGCCGGGATCCACTCCGGCGACTCGGCCTGCGCGCTGCCGCCCTTCTCCCTGGCCCCGGAAGTGGTGGCGGAGATCGCCCGGCAGGCGCTGGCGCTCGCCCGGCACCTCAAGGTGGTGGGGTGCATGAACGTCCAGTTCGCCGTGCAGAAGAAGGACATCTACGTGCTGGAGGCGAATCCCCGCGCCTCCCGCACCGTCCCCTTCGTGGGCAAGGCCACCGGCGTGCCCTGGGCGAAGATCGCCGCCCTCTGCACGGTGGGGAAGTCGCTGCCAGAGCAGGGCGTGCGGGGGACCGTGGTGCCGCGACACCTGAGTGTGAAGGAGGCGGTCTTCCCCTTCCACCGCTTCTCCCGGGCGGACACCATCCTCGGGCCGGAGATGCGCTCCACCGGCGAGGTGATGGGGCTGGACGACTCCTTCCCCCGCGCCTTCGCCAAGGCGCAGATCGCGGCGGGGAACACGCTGCCGGTGGGCGGGCGGGTGTTCATCTCCGTCCGCGACGACGACAAGCCGGGCATGGTGGAGCTGGGGGCGCGGCTCTCCAGGCTGGGGTTCGAGATCATCGCCACCGTGGGGACGGCGGAGTACTTCCGCGCCCGGGGCGTGCCCTGCCAGACGGTGTTCAAGGTGAACGAGGGCCGCCCGCACATCGTGGACAAGCTGATCGACCGGGAGATCGACCTGGTCTTCAACACCACCAGCGGCAAGAAGGCCATCGAGGACAGCTACAGCATCCGCCGGCAGACCCTGATGAACGGCATCCCGTACTTCACCGCCCTCACCAGCTGCCGGGCGGCGGTGGCGGCCATCGAGGCGCTCCGCCAGGGGCCGCTCACCGTGAAGTCGCTGCAGGAATACCAGGTGGCTTGAGGAGCGCCGGCGTGACGACGGTCGCGGTGCGCATGGCGAGGGAGGAGGATCTTCCCGCCATCCTCCGCATGCTGCTCGAGGACCGCGCCACGCCTTCCGACGAGGCTGCCCCGGACGCGCCCTGCTACGCCGTGGCGCTGCGGGAGATGCAGGCCTCGGGGACCAGCGCGACCTACGTGGCGGAGCAGGGCGGCCGGATCGTCGGCACCTTCATGCTCAGCTTCCTCCGGCACCTGATGCGGCGGGGGACCCTGGTGGCGCAGATCGAGTCGGTGCGGGTGGACGCCTCCGTGCGGAGCCGCGGGATCGGGGAGGAGATGGTCCGCTGGGCGATCGGGGAAGCGCGCAAGCGCGGCTGCAGCCGGGTGCAGCTCACCACCAACAAGTCCCGGAAGGACGCGCACCGCTTCTGGAAGCGGATGGGGTTCGAGCCCACCCACGAGGGGATGAAGCTCTCCCTGGAGTGAGCGCCTTGACAGGCCCCACCCGGTGCGCACGTTGCGGCGATGGTTCGGTTCGCTTCCCACGACGAAGAGCTGCTCGACGCGTACTCCCACGCTGTCACCTCGGTGGTGGAGAAGGTCGGCCCGGCGGTGGCCCGCATCTCGCTTCCCAGGGGAGGAGGGTCGGGCGTGCTCTTCACCCCCGACGGGTATCTGCTCACGAACGCGCACGTGGTGGGGAAGTCCCGCCAGGTCTCGGTCTCGCTCCCCGACGGCAGCACGCGGGAAGGGAACGTAGTGGGCGCCGATCCGGCCACCGACCTGGCGGTGGCGCACATCGAGGGGAACCACTTCCCCACCGCGGAGCTGGGCGAGAGTGGCAAGCTGCGGGTGGGCCAGCTGGTGATCGCCATCGGCAACCCGCTGGGCTTCTCCTTCACGGTCAGCGCGGGCGTGCTCAGCGCCCTGGGCCGCACGCTCCGGGCGCAGGACGGCCGGTTGATCGACAGCGTGCTGCAGACAGACGTGGCCCTGAACCCGGGGAACAGCGGCGGCCCGCTGGTGGACAGCCGGGGGCGGGTGGTTGGGATCAACACCGCCATGATCCTCGGCGCCCAGGGCCTGAGCTTCGCCGTCCCGGTGGACACCGCCCGCTGGGTGCTGGGTGAACTGATGCGCCACGGGCGCGTCCTGCGCGGCGTCCTCGGCCTGGCCGGCCAGACCCGCCCCCTCGACCGCCGCCTCGCCCGCCACCACTCCCTGACCCAGAAGACCGGCGTGGAGGTGATGGAGGTGGTGGAAGGAAAGGCCGCCCGCCGCGCGGGCTTCCGCGCCGGCGACATCCTCCTCTCCCTGGACGGCACGACGGTGGAATCGGCCGACGACGTCCACCGCCTCCTCCGCTCCCCCTCCATCGGCAAGCCAATGCCAGCTCGCCTCCTGCGCGGCGCCAGCCTGCTGGACCTGACGATCACACCGACCGAATAAGCCATAGGTCGGAATTCGGGGACACAATACGCAACCCGTCGTGCCAACCCTGACGCAGGCAGTCAGACTTGGCATGGGGTTGCGTATTGTGTCCCCGATCTCCGACTAGCGGCGGAGGATGAGGTGTTCGAGGAGGGCCTTTTGGATGTGCAGGCGGTTTTCGGCCTCGTCGAAGATGGCGGAGCGGGGGCCTTCGAGGACGGCGGCGGTGATCTCCTCGCCGCGGTGGGCGGGGAGGCAGTGGAGCACGATGGCGTGGGGGTGGGCCTTGGACAGGAGCTTCTCGTCCACCTGGTAGCTGTCCAGCGCCTTCATTCGCGCCGGACCCTCCTTCTCCTGGCCCATGCTGACGAACACGTCGGTGACCACCACGTCGGCGCCGGAGACGGCCTTGGCCGGGTCGCCCGTCACCTCCGTCTCGCCCAGCGCGGAGGCGGGTGGACGGTAGCCCTCGGGGGCCGAGAGGCGCAGGCGGAAGCCGAAGATCGGGGCGGCCTCGCAGAAGGAGAGGGCCATGTTGGAGGCGCAGTCGCCCACGAAGGCGATGGTCTTGCCCTCCACCTCGCCCAGCCTCTCCTCCACGGTGAAGAGGTCGGCCAGCACCTGCACCGGGTGGCCGCCGTCGGAGAGCCCGTTGATCACCGGCACGGTGGCGGCGCGGGCGAAGGCGCGCAGACGGTCGTCGCCGTGGGTGCGGAACATGATCGCGTCCACGTACCGCGAAGCCACCCGCGCGGTGTCCTCCAGCGTCTCCCCCCGGGCGATCTGGCTTTCGGCGGTGGGGAGGGTGATGGCGTTTCCCCCCAGCTGCCCGATGGCCGCCTCGAAGGAGATGCGGGTCCGGGTGGAGGCCTTCTCGAAGAGCAGGAGCAAGGAGCGCCCGGCGAGGGTGTGCACCGGCTCGCCCAGGCGGCGCTTTGCCTTCAGCTCGTGCGCGCGGCGGAACAACGCCCGGTGCTCGTCGGGCGAGAAATCGAGAAGCCGTAGGAAGTCGCGCTTCACAGCTCCGCCTCCTTCATCGCGGCCAGCAGCGCCGAAAGCCGGGGAACCGCGGCGGCCGCCGCCTGGGCCGCCCCCGCCGAGCTGCGCACGAAGGAGATCTGCGCCTCGATGGCCGCCGGGCCGGTCCCGCCCGCGCTCTTCTTCCGGGAGACCGAGGCGGCCGCATCGGCGGCGCGCAGCACGTCCGCCGTGAAACGCGGGTCGATCTGTTGCGCCAGCTCCAGGGGAGCCTTGCTCAGCGCGATTCCCTGGTCCATGCACCGCCGCACCAGCGCCCCGGTGAGCTTGTAAGCGGTGCGGAACGGAACGCCGGCCTGCGCCAGCGCCTCCGCCACGTCGGTGGCCGCGGTGGCGCCGTCCTCCAGCGCCGCCCGCCCCCGCTCCGCGTCGAAGCGCACCCGGGCCAGCCCCAGGCGCAGCATGCGCAGCACGGAGAGGAGCAACGGCCCGGTCTCCAGCAGGGGCTGCCGATCCTCCTGCAGGTCGCGGTTGTACCCGCCGGGCAGCCCCTTGACGGTGACGAGGAGCGCGTTCAGGTTGCCCAAGGCCCGCCCGCACTTGCCGCGGATGAGCTCGAAGAGGTCGGGGTTGCGCTTCTGCGGCATCATCGACGAGCCCATGGCGATCTCGTCATCGAGCTGCAGGTAGCCGAACTCGGCGGTGCAGAAGTCGATCACGTCGGTGGCTACCCGGCTGGCGTGCAGCAGCATGCGCGCCGCCGCGTAGGCGAAGTCGAGGGCGAAGTCCCGGTCGCCCACCGTGTCCAGCCCGTTGGCCGTCAGCCGGGGAAAGCGCAACAGGTCGCGGACGATCTCCCGGTCCAGCGGCAAGGAGGTTCCGGCCAGCGCCCCCACGCCCAGGGGCATCTCCGCCGGCACGACCGATCGGAGAAGCTCCAGGTCGCGGGCGAACATCGCTCCCCAGCCGCAGAAGTAGTACGCCGCGCTCACCGGCTGTGCGCGCTGCCGGTGGGTGTAGCCGGGAAGGAGCGTGTTCCTCTCCCGCGCGGCCAGCTCCGCGAACTGCCGCAAGAGCGCCGCCAGCTCCTCCAGCGCCAGGGCGCACTGCTCGCGCACGTGCAGGCGCAGGTCGAGCGCCACCTGGTCGTTGCGCGAGCGCCCGGTGTGCAGCATCCCGGCGGTCTCCCCCAGCTCGCGCTGGAGCATGGTCTCCACCGCCATGTGCACGTCTTCCTCGTCGGGCAGGAGCGGCGGACCTTCCAACACGTGAAGAAGCGCCCCGCGCAGGGCGGCGGCCGCCTCCCTGGGGACGATCCCCGTGCGCGAGAGCATGACCAGGTGGGCCAGCGACCCGATCACGTCCTCGCGCAAGAGCTGCCGGTCGAGCGGCAGCGAGCTGGAAAAGGCCAGCACCTCGGGTAGGAGCTGCGCTCCCCCCGAGGCTGCGCCCGAGCCCACGATGCTCACTTGTCGATTCCGCCGTGCTGCCGGGAGAACTCCTGCAGCTGCAGGCCGAGCAGGTGGATGAAGCCCTCCGCCGCCCGGTGGTCGAACCGGTCCTCCACCCCGTAGGTGGAGAGGGCGTGGTTGTAGAGGCCGTGCGGCGAGCTGCGGCCCACCACCTTCATCGAGCCCTTGTAGAGCTTGAGGGTCACCTCGCCGTCCACCGCCTGCGCCAGCGAGTCGTTGAAGGCCTCCAGCGCCACCCGCAGCGGGGTGAACCAGAAGCCGTCGTAGGTGAGCTGGGCGAAGCGCTGGTCGAGCAGCGCCTTCACCCGCAGGGCGTCGCCCATGACCGTGAAGCGCTCGATCTCCTGGTGGGCGGCGATCAGCGCCACCGAGGCCGGGCACTCGTAGGTCTCCCGGCTCTTGATGCCCACCACCCGGTCCTCGATCAGGTCGATGCGGCCCACCCCGTGCAGCCCGGCGATCTCGCCCACCTTGGCGATCAGCGCCGCCGGCGAGAGCTTCTCGCCGTTGATGGTGACGGGCAGGCCGCGGGCGAACCCGATCTTCAGATAGCCGGGAGCGACGGGCGCGGCCTCGATGCTCTTCGTCCAGGCGAAAGCCGCCTCGGGAGGCTCCTGCATGGGGTCCTCGAGGATCCCCCCTTCGATCGACCGGCCCCAGAGGTTCTCGTCGATGGAGAAGGGCGACTTCTTGGACGTGGGCACCTCGATACCGTGCTTGGCCGCGTACTCCATGGCCGCGTCGCGGGTGATGTTCCGCTCCCGCTGGGGAGCGAGGATCTTGAGGTCGGGCGCCATCCCCTTCACCGCCAGGTCGAAGCGGACCTGGTCGTTGCCCTTGCCGGTGGCGCCGTGAGCCACCGCGGTGGCGCCGTGCTTGCGGGCGGCAGCCACCAGGTGCTTGGCGATCAGCGGGCGGCTGAGCGCCGCGGACAATGGGTAGACGCCCTGGTAGAGCGCGTTCGCCTGCAGCGCGGGGAAGCAGAACTCGGTGGCGAACTCCTCCTTGGCGTCGACGATCTCCGCCGCCACCGCCCCGGCCTGGCGGGCCCTGGCCTTCAGCTTCTCGTGGTCCTTCGACTCGCCCACGTCCGCGTGGCAGGCGATCACGTCGTAGCCGTACTCGTCTGCGAGGATGCGCACGAGCACGCTGGTATCGAGTCCACCGGAGTACGCGAGAACTACCTTCTGTCGTGTCATTACAGGTTCTCCCTTCCGAAGAGGTTGCGGATTTGCTGCGCCAGCCGGCGCGTGCCCATGCCGCGCCCGGGGGTGGCGAAGATGGTGTCGTCGCCCGCCAGCGTGCCCAGGCACTCGGGCATGCGGGCGTTGTCGATGGCCAGGGCCACGGCGGAGGCCATCCCCGGGCGGGTGCGGAGCACCACCAGGGACTCGTTGTCGGCCAGCGAGAGCACGGTGTCGCCCAGCTCCTGGAGCTGGGGCGAGGCTTTGGCGTTCACCGCCTCCAGCTCGTACACCGCCCCCTCCGGCCGCGAGACCCGCAGCACCCCCAGCTCGGCCAGGTCGCGCGAAAGGGTGGCCTGGGTGGCCTCGATGCCCTGGGCGGCCAGGAGCTGCGAGAGCTCCTGCTGGGTGGAGATGCGCCGGGAGCGGAGCAGGCGGCGGATCTCCTCCTGCCGCTCCAGCTTGCCCGCCTTTTCCCGCACCAGCCTCATGCCCGGATCCAGGAGCCGACGCCCTTGTCGGTGAAGAGCTCGCCGATGATGGAGTGGGGCACCCGCCCGTCGAGCAGGTGGACGCTGTGCACGCCGGAGGAGAGCACCTTGAGGATGCTGCGCGCCTTGGCCTTCATCCCGCCCACGATGGTGCCGTCCTCCATCAGGGCGGTGAGATCGGCCCCGGTGAGCTGTCCGATCAGCTCGCCCGCCTTGAGGATGCCGGGGACGTCGGAGAGGTAGATGAGCTTCTGCGCCCCGATGGCCACCGCCACCTCCGCCGCCACGTTGTCGGCGTTGATGTTGTAGCTCTGCCCGTCC
Source organism: Myxococcales bacterium (assembly GCA_035498355.1). GTDB lineage: Bacteria > Myxococcota > Myxococcia > Myxococcales > 40CM-4-68-19 > 40CM-4-68-19. Next base: position 21,413 of record DATKAG010000025.1, read on the forward strand.
TCCCCCAGCCCCACCGGCGAGATCACCGGCACGTAGCCCTGGGAGAGGAGCATCTCCAGGAAGTCCTTGTTCACCCGCGTCACCTCGCCCACCTGGCCCAGGTCGCGCCCCTCCTGCACCAGCTTGCGGGCGCGGATCAGGCCGCCATCCTTGCCCGAGACCCCCACCGCCAGGGCGGTGCCGTTGCCGTTGAGCAGGGTGACCAGCTCGGTGTTGACGGAGCCGGTGAGGACCATCTCCACCACCTTCACGTCCTCGATGTTGGTCACCCGCTGCCCGTCCACGAACTCCGCCTTGCCCCCCAGCTTCTCCAGGGTGCGGGTGATCTCCGGCCCGCCGCCGTGCACCACGATGGGCCGCAGGCCCACCGAGCGGAGCAGGCGGATGTCGTCGCAGAAGGACTTCTTCAGCGACTCCTTCACCATCGCCGCCCCGCCGTACTTGATCACGCAGCGGGTGCCGGAGAACTTCTGGATGTACCCCAGCGCATCCACCAGGAGCTGCACCTTGAAGGTGGGGCTGTAGTTGGAGAGCCGGTCGTCCTTGGCCACCCCGCCGTCGGGCTTGGTGACGATCAGCGAGGTGTAGTCGGCGTTGATCTTCACGTAGTCGTAGGAGAGGTCGCAGCCCCAGGCCCGCGCGGACTGCTCGCCCCGGCGGAGGTCGACGTGCACCCGCACCTCGGGCTCCCGCATCCGGGCCTTGAGCACGCCGGCGTCGTACGCCAGGGGCGCCCGGTCGTAGACGGCGACGTCCTGCACGGTGACGCGGGCGTCGGCGGGATCGATGGCGTACCCGGCGGTGCCCGCCCGGGCCCCGATGGAGGAGAGCACCCGGCCCCAGTTGGGATCGGCCCCGAAGATGGCCGCCTTCACCAGGCTGGAGCCGGCGCAGGCCTTGGCCAGGTCCAGGGCCATCTCCTCGGCGGGCGCGCCGCCCACCTCGATGTCCAGCAGCTTGGTGGCCCCTTCGCCGTCGGCGGCGATCTCCTTGGCCATCTGCCTGCAGAGGTCGTCGAGGGCGGCGGAGAACGCCTCCAGCGCCGGGCCGGGATCGGAGACGGGCGGGTTCTTCGCCGCGCCGTTGGCCAGGGCGAAGACGCAGTCGTTGGTGGACATGTCGCCGTCCACCGTCAGGGCGTTGAAGCTGCGGCCCATGGCCTTCTGCAGGGCAGAGGCGAGGGCGGGCGGGCTGATGGCGCAGTCGGTGGCGACCACAGCGATCATGGTGGCCAGCGAGGGGGCGATCATCCCCGAGCCCTTGCAGATGCAGGTGAGGGTCACCTCCTTGCCGCCGATGCGCACCGAGCGCGCCGCCACCTTGATGCGGGTGTCGGTGGTCATGATCGCCTCGGCCGCCGGCAGGACGTCGGGGCGCAGCGAGGCGGCCAGGGCGGGGGCGGCGGCCACGATCTTGTGGGCGGGCAGGCGCACGCCGATCACGCCGGTGGAGGCGCTCACCACGGAGGCGGCGGGGACCTTCAATTCCTTCGCCACCGCCTCGCAGACGGTCTTCACGTCCTCCAGCCCCTCCGGGCCGGTGAGGGCGTTGGCGTTGCCGCTGTTGATCACCACCGCCCGCATGCCCTCGGCGGGCAGGCGGGGTTCGGCGTCGATCACCGGCGCCGCCCGCGCCAGGTTGCGGGTGAAGCAGGCCGCGGCGGAGCAGGGCGCCTCGCTGTACACCAGCGCCAGGTCCTTGCGATTCGGCTTGATGCCGGACTGAACGCCGCCCCAGAGAAATCCCTTGGGAACTTTCAAGGAAGGAACCCCCGCAGATTGTCCAGGCCGGCGGTCTCCGGCCAGCCCATGGAAAGGTTCAGGTTCTGCACCGCCTGGCCGGCGGCCCCCTTCACCAGGTTGTCGATCGCCGAGATGGCGATCACCGTCTCTCCCTCGGCGGCCACCGCCACCTGGCACTTGTTGGTGCCGGTCACGCCCTTGAGCGAGACCTGGTCGGGGCCCTCCAGCACTTCGATGAAAGGCGAGTCTGTATATTTATGCAAGAAAGCGGGGCGCAGGTCGGCCGCCTTCCGCCCGGGAGCGAGCCGGGCGTAGCAGGTGGCGAGGATGCCCCGGTTGAGCGGCAGGAGGTGGGCGGTGAAGGTCAGCGGCCGGTCCAGGGTCTGGGCCATCTCCGGCTGGTGCTGGTGGCGCAGCACCTTGTAGGCGCGGAAGTCGCCGGCGATCTCGGCGAAGGAGAAATCCTCGGTGGCCTTGCGCCCGGCCCCGGTCACGCCGGAGGCCGCGTCCACGATCAGCGGGTCGGCGGAGACCAGGCCGCCCTCCACCAGGGGGGCCAGCGCCAGCGCCGCCGCGGTGGGGTAGCAGCCGGGGTTGGCGATCAGCCGCGTCCCCTTGGGTACGGCCACAAGCTCGGGGAGCCCGTACACCGCCCGGGAGAGGAGGTCGGGGTGGACGTGCTCGAACCCGTAATATCTGGGGTAGAGCGCCGCATCCTTCAGGCGGAAGGCCCCGGAGAGGTCGATGACGGTGAGCCCCATGGCGTGGAGGATGGGCGCGAGCTTCAAGGACCCTTCCGCGGGCGTGGCGAGGAAGACGGCCGCGCACTCCCGCGCCAGCTGCACGATCTGGTCCTGGGGGGCATATTTCAGCCGCCCCGCCGCTCCGGAGAGGCCGGCGCGCCGGGCGGCCGTCTCGCCGGCCCACTTGTCGCTGCCCAGAAGGCGCAGCTCCACCCGGGGGTGCGAGGCGAGGATCCGGCTCAGCTCCAGGCCGCTGTACCCCGAGGCGCCGACGATCCCGATCGGGACGCTCTGCATAGGGGCGCATATTTATGCAAACGAACCTCCGGCGCAAGTGAAATCTTCGTGTCGTCCCCCGGGTGACGCGCTGCGCAGCCCGTCGCAATTGCGTTGCATTTCCTCCCGGCCGGAAGCAAAGATAGCTGCGCGCGCGGCCGGACCCTCCGGGGGACCGGCCGCATTTCGTTTCGCGAAGGGCAGCCCTGAATGGCAGCGGACAGGATTCCCATGACCAAGGCCGGCGCCGAGAGCCTCAAGCGCGAGCTCAAGCGCCTGAAGTCCGTCGAGCGCCCGCGCATCGTGCACGAGATCGCCGTCGCCCGGGAGCACGGCGACCTGAGCGAGAACGCCGAGTACCATGCCGCCAAGGAGCGGCAGTCGCACATCGAGGGCCGCATCCAGATGCTGGAGGACCGCCTGGCCCGGGCCGAAGTGATCGACGTCTCCCGCCTGCAGGGCGAGAGGGTGGTGTTCGGCGCCACCGTCAAGCTGGAGGACGCCGAGTCCGGAGTGAGCACGCAGTACTGCATCGTGGGCGAGGTGGAGGCGGATCTGAAGAAGGGCCGGATCAGCATCACCAGCCCCATCGCTCGCGGCCTGATCGGCCGGGAGGTGGGCGACAGCGTGCGCATCCGCGCCCCCGGCGGAGAGCGGGAGTACGAGATCCTGGAAGTGTCGTTCGTCGAATACGTGGTGGAAGAAGAGGAGTAGCGGTGTCCAAGGGCGATCCTGCGCTCTCCCTCGCGCTGTCGCCCTTGCTCCAACCCCTGCGGTTCGCCACCCGGGCGGGGGTGTCGCGCCTGAACGGGCTGGAGGCGCTGGTGGCACGCCTGGTGCGGCAGGCGCGCGCCTATGCCAGCGGGCCCTCGGCGGCGGGCCTCGACCGGCTGGCGGAGAGCGTGCGGGGCTTCGACGAGGCCCCCGAGGCCGGCCGGCAGAGAGCGCTGGCCGCCCTGGTCCGCGAGCTGGGCAAGCTGGTCGAAGTCCCGGAGGAGATCGCCGCCCTGGCCGCGCCCGGGTTGTCGGAGGGGCCCCCTAAGCTCGCGGACATGACCGGGCAGACCGCCGCGCCGCAGGCCAAGGCCGACCCTCTCTCCAGCCCAGCCGTCCAGCTTCGCGGAGTGGGCCCCGCCCTCGCCGCCCGGCTGGAAGCCAAAGGGCTGCGCACGGTGGGCGACCTCCTGCTCAACCTTCCCCGCCGCTACGAGGACCGGCGCACGCCGCGCACCGTGGCCCAGGCGCCCATCGGCGAGCGGTCGGTGATCGCCGGGCGCATCGTCAAGGCGCAGGAGGCGCACGGGCGGCGGCGCCGGC
>DATKAG010000026.1:0-2377 GCA_035498355.1 Myxococcales bacterium
GGCCAGGCTGCCAAGGCGCTGCAATTCGGCTGGGCGGCGCACACGGCCCCCGCCCTCGCCTGACGTCGACGTGGCCGTGAACGGCTATCCAGCGCAGATGATCGCCCCGCCCAACACTTCATCCCCCGCGTAGAACACCGCGCTCTGCCCCGGAGCTACGCCGACGGCGGGCTCCAGGAGCTTCACCTCCACCTCCGCCCCACTCGGGTCCAGCACCGCCGCCAGCGGCCGCCCGCGGTGGCGGATCTGCACCTGGCAACGTGTGCCCGGAACGGGGGGACCATCGACCCAGGAAGGCGAGAGGGCGCGGAAGGCGCGGCGCTGCACCTCTTCGCGCGTGCCCACCACCACCCGCCGCGCCTTGGCGTCGATGGAGTCCACGTAGAGCGGCAGCTTGAAGCCCCTGCCGATCCCGCGGCGCTGTCCGACCGTGAACCGGTGCACGCCCTCGTGCGAGCCGAGCACGTGCCCATCGCGGTCCACCACCTCGCCCGGCTCGGGCACGACGCCCCGCGACTCGAGAAACCCGGGCAGCGGCGTGTCCCCTACGAAACAGATCTCCATGCTCTCCGGCTTCTCCGCGTTGGGCAGGCCCCGCTCCCGCGCCAGCGCGCGGACCTGGTTCTTGGTCAGCCCGCCCAGGGGAAAGCGCACCATCTCCAGCTCCTCCTGGGTGAGCCCGTGGAGGAAATAGCTCTGGTCCTTGGCGGCATCCGCCGCGCGCCGCAGCCGGAAGCGGCCCCCTTCCCGCGTCACCCGGGCGTAGTGCCCGGTCACCAGCTCCCCGGCGCCGAGCGCGCGCGCCCGGTCGAGCAGCCAGTCGAACTTCACGTGATCGTTGCAGCGCACGCAGGGATTCGGGGTCTCGCCCCGGGCATACGCGGCGATGAAGGGCTCGATCACCTTCTCCCGGAACCGCTCCTGCGCGTCGTAGACGTAGAAGCGCACCCCCAGGGTGGCCGCCGCCCGGCGCGCGTCGTAGAGATCGTCGGGAGCGCAGCAGGTCCGTCCGGTGCGCGCGGCGTCATCGGGCAAGGAGTAGAGCCGCATGGCCACGCCCGCGCAGGCCTCGGGCCCGCGCTGCTCCGCGGTGAGGGCGGCGGCGACGGACGAGTCCACCCCGCCCGACATGGCGATCATCGAGATCACGCCGGGATATTACGAGGTCCCGCCGTCCGGGGCACTCTCCGGGAAAGGCGTGGGCTGCGGCTCCTTGGGAGCGTGCGCCTTCTGGGGAATCCAGAACGCCACCCGGGTGCCGGAGTAATGGTGCTTCGAGTCAGGCTGGTTCTTCGGGGGGCTCTCCGCGGAGATCCGCCCGCCGTGGGCCTCGATGATCTGCTTGGCCACCGGCAGCCCCAGCCCCGCGCCGGGAGCGCGCTCGTCGCCCACCCGGTCGGCGTGGAAGAAGGGATCGAACACCTTCTCCGCCTCGTCGGCCAGCATCCCCTCGCCCTGGTCGTACACCTCGAAGGCCACCCGCTGCGGGTCGGCGGACACCCGGATCAGCACGTGGCTCCCGTGGGGGCTGAACTTGATGGCGTTGTCCACCACGTTGCCCAGGGCCTGGCGGAGCTTGCGCTCGTCGCCCCAGCTCTCGGGCAGCGGATCCGCCGCCAGCTCCAGGGTGATGCGCCGGGCCTTGGCCTTGGGCTTCTCCTCCTCCAGCACTGCCTTCGCCGCCGCTCCGGGGTCGAAGACGTGCCGGTGGATGGCGTAGCCCCCGCTCTCCAGGGTGGCGAAGTCGACCAGGTTGTCGATGGTGCGCGAGAGCCGCTCGGAGGCGGTCTGCATGGAGTCGATGATCTTCCGCTGCGGAGTGGCGAGCGGGCCCATCTTCTCGGACTTGAGGATCTTCAGATACCCGGTGATGGGGGTGAGCGGCGTGGCCAGCTCGTGGGAGAGGTTCTGCATGAACTCGGTCTTGCTCCGGGCCGCCGCCCGCAGCCGGGAGTTGGCGGCGGTCAGCTCCCGCACCGTGGCCTCCAGCCGCTCCACCAGCGACTGCGAGTACTCCCGCAGGTAGCGGCGCTCCTCGGCGGTCCGCACCTTCTCCCGCTTGCCCTTGAGGAACTCGCGCAGCTGGCCGGGGAACTTCTCCACGTCGATGGGCTTCTCGATGTAGCCGTCGCAGCCGATGCTCAGCGAGAGCCCGCGGTCGCCGTGGGAGGTGAGGACCACGATGGGGCAGCCGTCGAGCCCGCGGTAGGAGCGCAGCCGGGTGGCCGTCTCGTAGCCGTCGATGCCGGGCATCTCGATGTCGCAGAGGATCAGGTCGGGATGGGCAGAGATGGCCAGGTCGATGCCCGCGATCCCGTCGGAGGCCTCGAGGACGTCGAATCCCCGCGCTTCCAGGACGTTCCGCACCAGCGCCCGG
>DATKAG010000027.1:0-3274 GCA_035498355.1 Myxococcales bacterium
CTCGGGCGATGCCCGGCGGGCGCTCGCCGCGCTGGAGGTGGCGGCGGCGCGGGCACGGGCAGAGCGGCGCGACGTGCTCGACGAGCGCGACGCCGAGGAGGCCCTGCAGCAGAAGACCCTGCTCTACGACAAGGCGGGCGACGCGCACTACGACACCATCAGCGCCTTCATCAAGAGCCTGCGGGGAAGCGACCCGGACGCCGCCGCCTACTACCTGGTGCGCATGCTCGAGTCCGGCGAGGAGCCGCGCTTCCTGCTCCGGCGGATGGTGATCTTCGCCGCCGAGGACATCGGCAACGCCGACCCCCGCGCGCTGGGGGTGGCGGTCGACGCCTTGCGCGCCTTCGAGCTGGTGGGGCTGCCCGAGGGGGTCCTGCCCATGACCCAGGCGGCGGTGTTCCTCGCCACCTGCCCGAAGAGCAACAGCACGCTCACCACGTATTCCAGCGCGCGCAAGGCGGTGCTGGAGAAGGGCCCCCTGCCCGTCCCGCTCAAGCTGCGCAACGCGCCCACGCCGATGATGAAGGCGATGGGATACAGCGGCGGCTACCGCTATCCGCACAACTTCAGCGGCAACTACGTCCCCGAGGACTACCTTCCTGACGCGCTGCGTGGCGAGCGGTTCTATGAGCCGTCGGGAAACGGTGAGGAGGCGGAGATCCGGGAGCGGCTGGAGCGCTGGCGAAGCGAGGTCGATGAGCGGCGGCGGGCCGAAGAGGCCGAGAGGACGGCTGTTTCACAGGCTGCCAGCATGTTGGACAAGTAGCTGGATTCAGGCTTGTTTATAGCCATCCAAAGCTGTAATATAATGCCTGCATGGAAGCGCTCCTCCATGGTGCGCGCCGCGTGGCCGTCCTCATCGGCGGCTCCGTCCTGCTGCTCGCGGGCATCGTCCTGCTGGTCCTGCCCGGACCGGGCGTCCCGCTGATCTTCGCCGGCCTCGCGGTCCTGGGGACACAGCTTCCCTGGGCCCGCCGCGCCCACCGGAAGATGCACGAGCTCTTCCGCCGGGCGCTGGCGGCGCTGCGCCCTTCCATTTGACACTCCTTGCCGGATCGCGTATCTACCCCCGCCCTCAGCGGCTTGCCCGCAGGGGATTTTCTGTTCTGTCCGCGGAGTTCTCCTCAGATGAAGACGGTGATGGGCAGCAAGCGGACCGTCCAGCGGAACTGGGTGGTCATCGACGTGAAGGACAAGGTGCTGGGGCGGGCCGCCACCACCATCGCCAGCGTGCTGCGCGGCAAGCACAAGCCCATCTTCACCCCCCACGCCGACTGCGGCGACTTCGTGGTGGTGGTGAACGCCGAGAAGGTCCGCCTCACCGGGAAGAAGTGGAAGGACAAGAAGTACGTCCACCACACCATGTACCCCGGCGGCTACGTGGAGTTCTCCGCCGAGCAGGCCGTGCAGCGCCAGCCCACCCGCCTGGTCGAGGACGCGGTCCGGCGCATGCTGCCCCGCACCGCCCTGGGGCGGGCCCTGATGAGGAAGCTGAAGGTCTACGCCGGCGACAAGCACCCCCACGCCGCCCAGAAGCCCGCCGCCCTGGAAGCGGCCAACGCATAGGAACCAGATGGCCAAGGAACTGATCGTTTCCGCCACCGGACGCCGCAAGGAGTCGATCGCCCGCGTGCGCATGAAGCCGGGCTCGGGAGAGTTCGTGGTCAACGACCGCACCCTGGACGAGTACTTCGGGCGCGAGACCAGCAAGATGATCCTCAAGCAGCCGCTGGAGGTCGTCGAGCAGCTGAACAAGGTGGACATCTCCATCAACGTCTGCGGCGGCGGCCTCTCCGGCCAGGCCGGCGCCATCCGCCACGGCATCAGCCGGGCGCTCACCAGGCTCAACCCGGAGTTCCGCCCGCCCCTGAAGAAGGCGGGCTTCCTCACCCGCGACGCGCGGGCGGTGGAGCGCAAGAAGTACGGCCGCCCGGGAGCGCGCAAGCGGTTCCAGTTCTCGAAGCGTTGACGGCTTCCGCGGCTCGTCAAAGCCGAAGAATCTCATTACAGTTGCGCTGTTCTGCACACACACAGTTCTCTTGGGGACTTCGGCGCGCTCTGCTACTGTGACCGGCATTCGTCACGGAGGGGCGATGGAGCTCAACGAGATCCTGCAGGTCGCGCTCCGGGGCGGGGCTTCCGACATCCACCTCAAGGCCGGGCTCCCGCCGATGTTCCGGGTGGACGGATCCCTCGTTCCCCTCAAGGACGCCCGCCGCCTTCCGCCCGAAGAGATCTCCCGGATGGCCTTCGGGATCATGAACGACTACCAGAAGGAGAAGTTCAAGGCCCAGAACGAGCTGGACCTGGCCTACGGCGTCCCCGGCCTGGGGCGTTTCCGCGTCAACGTCTTCCAGCAGCGCGGCACCATCGGGGTGGTGCTGCGGGTGATCCCCTTCAAGATCTCCACCATCGAGCAGTTGGTGCTCCCCAAGGTGCTGGAGAAGGTGGCCACCGAGCAGCGCGGGCTGATCCTGGTCACCGGGACCACCGGCTCCGGCAAGAGCACCACGCTGGCCGCGATGGTCGACTACATCAACAGCAACGAGACCTGCCACATCATGACGATCGAGGACCCCATCGAGTTCCTCATCCGCGACAAGCGGAGCATCGTCAACCAGCGCGAGGTGGGGGTGGACACGCTCTCCTTCGCCCAGGCCCTGAAGTCGGCCCTGCGCCAGGACCCCGACGTGATCCTGGTGGGCGAAATGCGCGACCTGGAGACCATCGAGACCGCGCTCACCGCGGCGGAGACCGGCCACCTGGTGCTCTCCACGCTGCACACGCTCGACGCCACCGAGACCATCGCCCGCATCGTCTCCGCCTTCCCGCCCCACCAGCAGAAGCAGGTCCGCCTCCAGCTCGGCTCGGTGCTGCGCGCGGTGATCTCCCAGCGCCTGGTCCCCCGCGCCGACGGCAAGGGCCGGGTGGCGGCGGTGGAGGTGCTGGTGGCCAACTCCCGCGTGCGGGAGATGATCGAGGACAAGGACCGCACCAAGGAGATCCCCCAGGCCATCTCCCAGAGCTACACCACCTACGGGATGCAGACCTTCGACCAGTCGCTGATGAGCCTCTTCAAGCAGAACATCATCGCCTACGAGGAGGCCCTGCGGCAGTGCTCGAACCCCGACGACTTCGCCCTGCGCGTCTCCGGCATCAGCGTCACCAGCGACAGCACCTGGGACGACTTCGAGGGCGCCAAGCCGCAGGAGGGCCAGCAGCCCTCCGCAGCGGCCGCCCCGGCTCCCGCCCCCCGCCCTCCTCCGGCGCCCCA
>DATKAG010000028.1:0-3798 GCA_035498355.1 Myxococcales bacterium
CGTCCCAGCTCCGCCTGGCGCTTGCCCAGCCGCGCCTGCTCGTTGCCCAGCTCGTCCTGGGGGCGGGTGGCCTCGTCGATCTGGTCGATCACCTTCCCGTCGCGGACCACGTATTCCTTGCCGTCGCGGCGGAACCAGAGGTACTCGGGCCCGTACTCGTCGAAGTACTTGCGCGCGGCTTTCAGGTCGCGCATGTCGCCGTGCATGGAGGCGCCGCGATCGCCGCGCACCACCACCCAGGCGGGCTCGTCGTCGTCGCCGCGCGCCAGGGCCGCGGCGGAGGAAACCAGCAGAAGGAGAGGAAGAATCCGGGTCATGCCAGCAGTGACACGAGGGCCCCGGCGGTTTCAGCGGCGGGCGGCCGTCCGAAGTAGAGGGCGTCGAGCAGCCTGCGGTTGTGGATCACCGGCTTGTCGAACTTCGTCAGCCGCAGGCCCTCCAGCGACTCGGCCGTGTGCACGTGGCGCAGAATGGCGGCGTCGGCTGCCACCTCCCGGCGGGCCATGAAGAGCGCCGCGCGGTGCACCACCGGCAGCAGCAGGCGGAGGATCGATCCCTCCGCCACGCTGGTGAAGATGAAGAGGTGGAAGCGGGTGGTGGCCTCCGTCTCCGGGACCATGAACACGGCGATGCGCACGCCCAGGGGGCGCGGCTTTCCCTGCGGCGATTCCCAGCGGAAGGTGAAGACGGCGTGGACCGGGTCGAAGCGGGTCACCCACTCGTTCACGTAGCGGTCGCCGGGCTGGACCCCGAAGATGGGGAGGACGGGATGCCGGCGCTGCGGGCCCTGGTAGCGCACCTCGGTGCGGTCGTCGAAGCTCCCGGCGGAGAACTCCACCTGGGCCAGGCCCGCCGCGTCCCAGCCCAGCAGGGAGTGCACGGTGGGGAAGTGCTCGTCCTCGGAGAAGTTGTCCAGGGCCACCCGGAGCGGGCAGCCGAAGAGGTGGGTGAAGGAGCCGGCGAGGCTGAATCCCTCCCAGCCCAGCGAAGGCAGCGAGGATTCGGGCACGCCGCGGTCGGCCAGCCAGAGGTAGCCGGAGCGCTCCACCACCTGGAAGGACTCGGTGTCGCACTTCTGCAGCGCCGGCTGGGAGAGACAGCGGCCATTGCCGCGCGCGTCGAACGACCAGCCGTGATAGCCGCAGACCAGCTTGCCTTCGCACACGCGCCCGGCCCCGGAGAGCGAAGCGTTGCGGTGGGGGCAGAGATCGGCGACCGCGGCGGGCGCGCCGGAGGCGTCGCGGAAGAGGGCGAAGGTCCTTCCCCCGATGCGCACCCCGGCCGGGCGATCGCGGCGCAAGGCGGAGGAGGGGAGCACGGGGTGGAAGAATCGTGTGAGCGACGGCATCAGGTCCTCCTCGAGCGGCCCAGCGCCCTGGCGATCTTGCGCGCGTCGATGCCGATCTCGCGCAGGTTGCCGCTGATGGGATTGGTGTAGCCGATGAAGTACAGGCCGGGGGCAGAGGGGTGCGCCTTTCCCCCGTGGGGGAGCGGCACGCCCCGGGCATCGAGCACGCCCAGGTGCCCGACCAGGCGGTCGAGGGCGCGGAGGTATCCGGTGGCGGCGATGACCACTTCGGGCTGGATGCGCTGGCCGTCCTCCAGGATGACGTCGTGGCCCTCGAAGGCGCGCACCGCCGCCACGATGGTCACCCGCCGCGACTTGAGAAGTTCGACCAGCCCCACGTCCAGGATGGGGATCTGCCCCTCCCGCGCCCGGGTGTACGTGCCGCGCGGCGAGGGCGGCAACCCGTAAGGGGTGAGGTCGCCCACCGTCAGCCGCTGTACCAAGCCGGCGATGGGATCGACGATGGCGGGCGGGAGGTAGCGCAAGGCGAGCCCCAGCCGCTGGGTGGCGAGGGGCCCCACCTCGCGGCGGACGATGTTGGGCGGAGTGCGCACGGCGATGCGCACCGAGGCGGCGCCGCCTTCCACCAGGTCGACGGCGATCTCCGCCCCGCTGTTCCCCGTCCCGACCACCAGCGCGTGCTTGCCGCCGAACCGCTCGGCGTTCTTGTATCGGGCCGAGTGCAGCAGTTCGCCCGTGAAGGAGTCCTTGCCCGGCCAGTCGGGCAGGTGCGGCGTGTGGTTGTAGCCCGCGGCGATGACGACGGCGCGCGCGCGCACGGGGCCCGAGGGGGTGGCGAGCTTCCAGGCGCCGTTCTCGCGATCGACCCGCTCCACCGGGGTGGAGAGGAGCAGATCGATCCGGTGGTGGCGGGCGTACTCCTCCAGGTACTCCACCACGCCCGCGCGCGACACCCACTTGCCGTGCTTGCGGGGGATGGGCAGGCCGGGCAGCCCGGAGAGGGCGCGCTCGGTGTGCAGGTGCAGGCGGTCGTAGTGCTCCCGCCACTTCGATCCCACCGCGGCGGCCTTGTCCACCACCAGGGCCTGCACTCCCTCGGCCCGCAGCGCCGCCGCGGCCGCCAGCCCCGCCGGCCCGGCTCCCACGATCGCGGCCTCGTGGACCTGGCTCTCCATCAGAGGACCATCTTCTCGTGGATCAGGGTGCCGCGGGAGAAGCGGTCGAGGGAGAGGGCGGAGATGTCCACGCTCTCGCTGCGGCCGCGGACGATCAGCTCGGCGATGGCCCGGCCCGCCGCCGGCGAGTGCATCACGCCGTGGCCCGAGAAGCCGTTGGCGAGGAAGAAGCCGGGGACCTCGGGGGCGCGGCCGAGAACGGCGTGGTGGTCGGGCGTGACCTCGTAGAGGCCTGACCAGCTGCGGCGCAGGTCGATGCCCGCGTCCGAGACGGCGGGGAAACGCTCCTCGAGCGGGCCGGCGATGCGCTCCCCGAACGCGGGGTCGAAGGTGGTGTTGAAGCCCGCCTGCTCGTCGGGGTTGGAGTACGCGATCAGGATCCGCTCGCCCTCGCGGCGGACCAGGACGCCGGTGTCCGCGTCGATGGTCATGGGGATGAGCGGGGGGAGCGCGGGGCAGGGGCCGGTCATGAGCAGGTGCCGGCGCACGGGGACGACGGGCAGGTCCACGCCCAGCATCTGCGCCAGGTGCCTTGCCCAGGGGCCCGCGGCGTTGACCACGGCGCGGGCGGAGACCTCGCCGGCGGCGGTGGCCAGCCGGAAGGCGCCCGAGGCGCACTCGATGGCGCTGACCTCCGCGCCGTAGCGGATCTCCACGCCCGAGCGGGTGGCCTCGCGGAGGAAGAAGTTGCACAGGCCGCCGGGATCGATGAATCCGTCGCGCGCGCCGAAGGTGCCCCCGGCGATGCGCCCCGCCACCCAGGGCACCCTCGCCCGGACCGCGCGCTCGTCGAGCACCTCCACGGAGACGCCGCGCGCGCGCTGCCAGTCCGCGGACGACTTCATCGCCTGGACTTTCGCCGGATCGCCGGTGAGGAAGAGATACCCGGCCTTCTTGTAGACGGGCGGCTCGCCGATCTCCTCCGCCAGCGAGTCGAGGATCTCCATCGAGGCGAGCGACATGGCCACGTTCACCTCGGTGGTGAACTGGGCGCGGATCCCGCCGTTGGCCCTGGAGGTGGAACCGGCTCCGGGCACCGGCTCCCTCTCCAGCAAGCGCACGCCCTTCTGCCCCATCCGCGCCAGGTGGAAGGCGACGCTGCAGCCGATCACTCCGGCGCCGACGACGGCGATCTCGCAGCTCTCCCGCATCCCCCCCTTTTCTACCTCTACCAGTCGGAACCGGGATACCGTCCGCGCCTTACGCGGCCTTCTGGCAGGACTCGAGGCCGGGGATGAGGGCGATCCGCTCGCGGGCCTCGGCCAGGGGGAGTGTCATCAAGGGCCAGTAGTTCCAGCGATGCGTCACGTCCAC
>DATKAG010000029.1:0-3893 GCA_035498355.1 Myxococcales bacterium
CCCTTCGTGCTGCGGCGCTCCGAAGCGTACATCGGGGTGCTCATCGATGACCTGGTGACCAAGGGTACCAACGAGCCCTACCGCATGTTCACCTCGCGCGCCGAGTTCCGCCTGCACCTGCGCTGCGACAACGCCGACCGCCGCCTCACCCCGCACGGCCGCCGCGCGGGGCTGATCCCGGACGCCGCCTGGCGCGACTACCTCGGGAAGCAGCAGCGCGGCGACGCCCTCCGCGCCTGGCTCGACTCCACCCGCGTCAGCTCCGACATGCTGGAGAAAATCGAGAACGTTTTGACTTGTCATCCTGAGCGGAGCGAGGCGCAGCCGAGCGCAGTCGAAGGACCCCTACCGCAAGCGCGAAGCTTCGGGAATGCCAGCGGTCTGACCCTGGCGCAGCTCCTCAAGCGGCCCGAGGTCTCCATCGAGCACCTGGTTCCGCTGCTGCGCGCCGCGCTGCCGGGTTTCGCTGACCACTGGCCACTGGCCACTGACCACCTGTCCTCCCAGGTCCGCAACGAATTGCGCGCCGTCGAGACCGAGATCAAGTACTCCGGCTACCTGGCGCAGCAGGAGCGCGCCATCGAGCGTCTGAAAAAGGCGGAGCAGCGCCCCATCCCCGGCTGGTTCGACTACGCCGCGGTCAGCGGCCTCTCCCGCGAGATGAAGGAGAAGCTGCAGCAGGTCCGGCCCAGCACCCTGGCCCAGGCCTCGCGCATTCCCGGCGTCACTCCCGCCGCCGTCAGCCTCATCCACGTGTACATCGAGATCCAGTCGCGCCGCCAGGCCGCGTCCCCGGGCGACGACTGAGCCGCCCGCGTGCTCACCACTGCCGCGGTCTTCCGTCCATCTTCCAGGCCCGTGCGTCAGGCGGTTCCACCGAAGGAGTGAAGATGAAAGCTGAGGCGGAAGGGGTCGGCTTTTTCGCTGCTGCCAGGCTTCAATGCCGCCTCGCTCCCGGCTTTCATCTGGCTCAACAGCAATGCCTTCCAGGCCCCCAAGGGCGATTACATGCTGGAATGGCTGGGGCACCAGTGACCTTCCCGGCGACCAAGGTCGTCCTCGATCCCGCCTGCAAAGTCCTGCGCTGGACGCCGGACTACAAGAACGCCGGCGCCGCCCCACCCGGCCCGCAGGGATGAAGGAAAGGCATCCGCGAAGATCCGCGCCGGTCCGCGGCGAGGAAGTTCATCCGCGCTCGAAGGCGTGCTTCTTTTCCAGCTCCGCCAGGGCGTGCGCCAGCGCCGACTTCATGGCCTCGGCCTCGCCCAGCAGCTTGTCGGTGGCGGCCGCCTGCTCGCCTTGCAGGAGCAGCAAGCCTTCCTCCGCCAGCCCCCGCGCCAGCTCCAGCAGGTGTGCGGCGGAGGTGTCGACGAAGACCGCGTCGGCGGGATCGGCCATCCAGGCGCGCGCCCCGGCGCCGCCGCGCGCCGCCGTCCAATAGACCTTCTGCAGGAGCATGCGGCGGACGGCCTCGTCCTCCGCCGGCTCGAAGAGGAGCTGCTGCCGCCGGAAGTCGTAGTGGCGGCTGGAGAGCGGCACCGGCTGCCGCTTCCCCGACTTCAGCATCTCCAGTTGCTGCGTATCCAGGTCCTTGCGCACGGCGTTCACCGCCACCGGGCTCGCATGCTCGGGCAGCAGCGAGGGCAGGGCTTCCTTGAGGGTCCGGGTCAAGTTTACCGAGACGTCGGCGTGCAGCCCGCTCGCGTCCGCCAGCCACGCGCGCCCGTGCAGGATGGTCCAGTCGCTGCCCGCCTCCGAGGCCCGCATGGGCCACTGCCATTCGAACCACAGCGGCAGCCCCGCCAGCGTCACGTAGATGCTCTCGTCGGCCATCTTCCTGCGTCCTCTCCCGCGCCGGGCGAGCCCTGATTTTATAGCGGACGGGCGCCGCCGCAAGAATCCGGGCATGTCCGCCCGGCCATGGCCGGTCGCCGCTGGCCCTTTGTAGCATTGACACCTTGGGGTGCCCCGGATTAAATGTGCGCCACATTGCAACGCTCCTCTGCGTCGTCTGGTGCGGGGTACACCGCCGGCGCGTTCGTCACCAGCAACCTCTCACACCGGTAGGAACCCTCGCGCGTCGCGGCGCCGCTCCGCAGGATCGGTCCGCGAGACACCAGCTTGTGCCGGAGCCCGCTTCCTGGGCCCCGGCCGGAGGAGAGCTCAGTGAACAGCAAGCGACTTGGGCGCATTCCCCTTTTCCTGGCGGTCCTGGCGGCCCTGGTGGTCGCCCTCTCCGCCCAGAATTCCACCTTGAGCGAAGCCCCCGCCGGCTTCACCACCCCCACCGGCTGTCCCACCAGCAATCTGCCCACGGGCATCGGCGCCTGCTCCAATAACGGCCTCACCGATGCCGCCACCTTTGCCGAAGACCAGGACACCTTCGAAGAACAGGACACCATCGCCAGCGGCCTGGGGCCGGTTTACAACGACAAGAGCTGCGTGAACTGCCACCAGAACCCGGTGAGCGGCGGCATCAGCCAGATCACCGAGTTCCGTGCCGGGCATCGCGACTCCGCCGGACACTTCGTGGCCGCCACCGTCAGCATCAATGACGGCCTCGACCAGATCGCCAACCGCTCCC
Organism: Myxococcales bacterium; assembly: GCA_035498355.1. Taxonomy (GTDB): domain Bacteria; phylum Myxococcota; class Myxococcia; order Myxococcales; family 40CM-4-68-19; genus 40CM-4-68-19. The sequence continues at coordinate 2,585 of DATKAG010000029.1, forward strand.
TCATCAACGACCGCGCCATCTGTCCCCAGGCGCAGGAGCGCAAGTCGGGGGCGGACACCATCTCCACCTTCCGCACCTCCCTCAACCTGCTGGGCGACGGCTTCGTGGAAGCCATCGACAGCAACACCCTCTTCCAGATCGCGCAGCAGCAGGCCCAGCAGACGGGCGGGCGCATCGCCGGCGAGTTCATCCAGGTGCCGGTGCTGGAGGCCCCCGGGCAGGTGCGCGGCGGGCGCTTCGGCTGGAAGAACCAGATGCCCAGCCTGCTCAGCTTCTCCAGTGACGCCTATCTGAACGAGATGGGCATCACCAACCGCCTCAACCCGGTGGACTCCACCAACGTCTGCAAGACCACCAGTGATCCCGAGGACCAGACCGGCGCCGATGGCCTGGCCGACATCGACCGCTTCGCGCGCTTCATGCGGGCCACCAACGTGCCGCCGCGCGACACCGTCCTGGCGGCCACTCCCGACGCCCGGGCCGGCCAGCACATCTTCCAGCAGATCGGCTGCGCTCTCTGCCACGTCACCGCCATCGCCACCGCCCCTGCGGGCACGGTCATCAATGGCGGCGCCTTCACCGTCCCGCCCACCCTGGGCAACAAGGTCATCCATCCCTTCTCGGATTTCCTGTTGCACAACGTGGGCACCGGCGACGGCATCGTGCAGAACGGCCCCGCCGATACCGCCAACAAGATGCGCACCGCTCCCCTGTGGGGGGTGCGCACCCGCGACCGCCTGATGCACGACGGCGAGTCTCTCACCCGCAATGACGCCATCCTGCGCCACGGCGGCGAGGCCACCTTTGTCATCAACAACTACCGCAACCTGAGCCCGGCGCAGAAGAACCAGCTCGTCACCTTCCTCAACAGCTTGTAAGGCCCGCGGCGACGCGGGAATCCTGGGGCCCGCCCGTCTACCCCACGGGCGGGCTTCATAAGAAACGAGGAGGATCGTCATGCCACGCCGGTGGCTCTTGCTTCTCTGCGCCGGCCTGCCGCTGGTCGCGACGGCCTGCAGCCGCCAGCCCGCCGCCTCGGCCAAGGTGGAGGCCGCCATCCCGGCGCAGCCGGCGAGTGCGCCCGCCGTGCCGCCTCCGGCGCCGCCGCCTGCCGCCCTGGCTCCGCCCACTCCTCAGGAAGTGCGCCAGACCCTGGCCCGCCTCTACGACGGCAACCTGCTGCCGGAGAGCGCCGCCTCCCCCGCCTTCCTGCTGGGCGACTTCAACGGCGACGGCAGCCCCGACCTGGCGGTCCTTGCCCGCCCCGCTCCCGGCCGGCTCGCCCGACTCAACAGCGGTCTGGCCAACT
>DATKAG010000030.1:0-3208 GCA_035498355.1 Myxococcales bacterium
GGCCACCCTCTCCGAGAACCACCGCTCGATCCTCCTGCTGCGCGAGGTGGAGGGCCTGAGCTATGAAGAGCTTTCCAAAGTGCTCGGCATCCGCAAGGGCACGGTGATGAGCCGCCTGTTCCACGCCCGGCTGAAGATGCAGAAGCAGCTGCGCGAGTACCTGGGGGAGGACGCTCCCGAGAAGTCCGACCCGGAGGAGGGGGAATGAAGCGCTGCGCGGAGGTGGTGCCTCTGTTGGGGCCGCTGCTCGACGGCGCCTTGCCGGACGACGACGGCCTCTGGGTGGCGGACCACCTGCGCGGCTGCTCTTCCTGCCGCGACCGGCAGGCGCTGATCGCCGCGCAGGGAGCGGCGCTTCGCGAGGCGCTCGCCGCCCGCTCCGCCCGCCTCGACCTCTCGGGCTTCACCGACCGGGTGCTTGCCCGGGTGGCCGCGCAGCCCGATCATGCCTCCCGCACCCCGGTCTGGGGCCGGGAGATGTGGTGGGCGCACAAGGGCGCGCTCTCGGCGGCGGGCGGCCTTCTGGCGGCGGCCTGCATGGCGCTGGCCGTCTTCCTCGCCCCCAACCGGCCCGACGACGACAGCGGCCCCTTGGCGGACAACTCGCCGCAGGTGGAGGAGGTGGACTTCGGCACCCGCGACGGCGCCGTGCTCCAGCTTCCCGCCCAGACCACGGTGATCTGGATGTCGGACGACCGCGGGATCCCCCAGTGACGGCCCTCCTGGTCTGCGGCGCCCTGCTCCTGGCGCAGGCGGACGCCGGCCCGGGCGCCGGGCGGCGGGTGAAGATCACCGTGCGGGCCATCGCCGCCACCAACGACCCCGCGCAGCCCCCGGGGATGGACCCCAGGCTGCAGCCGATCTCCGCCCACATCGACGCCTTCGGCGAGCAGTTCCGCTTCCGCAGCTACAAGCTGATCGACGAGCAGACCTTCGACCTCGACTGGAAGAGCGCGGCCCAGGTGGAGCTCCCCGGCAGCCGCAGCCTGCAGCTCACCCCCCGGCAGCTGGAGTCGGACGGGAAGATCAAGGTGCACCTGGAGCTCCTGGGAGAGCACCCGGCGCACTCGCGCAAGCTGCACACCGACTACGCCATCCAGCGCGGCGGGACCATCCTGGTGGGCGGGATCCGCGTCGACCCGCGGGATGAAAAAGCGGGCAAGCTGCTGATCGCCATCACCCAGGAGATGGAGAAGTAGCGTAGAGTCCGCGCCCTCCCTCGCCGCAGAAAGGCCCTCGATGCGCTCCGCCTCCCTCCTCGCCGTCCTTCTCTCGCTCTCCGCCTCGGCGCAAACGCTCAAGACCGACGACGAGAAGTCGCTCTACGCCATCGGCTACATGATGGGCAGCCGCAACCTCGGGCCGCTCTCGCTCAAGTCCAACGAGGTGGAGATCGTCAAGCACGGGCTCGCCGACGGCGCCCTGGGAAAGAAGGCGCAGGTGGACACCGACAAGCAGATGGAGAAGGTGAGCGCCTTCGCCCAGGCCCGCTCCGCGGCCGGGGCCGACAAGGAGAAGGCCGCCGGCCACGAGTACGTGGAGAAGGCCGCGAAGGAGCCGGGGGCCAGCAAGCTGCCCAGCGGCCTCGTCTACAAGACGCTCACCCCGGGCGCCGGCCCCAGCCCTTCCGCCACAGACAAGGTGAAGGTGAACTACGAGGGCAAGCTCACCAACGGCACCGTCTTCGACTCCAGCTACAAGCGGGGCCAGCCGGCCGAGTTCCCCCTCAACCAGGTGATCAAGTGCTGGACCGAAGGGGTGCAGAAGATGAAGGTGGGGGAGAAGGCCCGCCTGGTCTGCCCCTCCGACATCGCCTACGGCGACCACGGCCACCCCCCCACCATCCCGGGCGGCGCCACCCTGGTCTTCGAGGTGGAGCTTTTGGGAATCGAGGGGAAGTAGCCCGCGAAAAGGGGAATGTCAGACCCCTCCCCTATCTTGCCTTCTGTGACCCGCTTCTGTACAAGCGTACAGTAGCTCCCACGGAGGCAAGACTTGGCAAATCCCGAAAAAGAGAAGGCGATCGAGCTGGCGGTCTCCGCCATCGAGAAGCAGTTCGGCAAGGGCGCGGTGATGCGCCTGGGCAGCGACGAGCCGCTGGTCCAGGACATCTCCACCATCTCCACCGGCAGCGTCTCGCTCGACCTCGCCCTCGGGGTGGGCGGCATCCCCCGGGGCCGCGTCATCGAGATCTACGGCCCGGAGTCGAGCGGCAAGACCACCCTCACCCTGCACATGGTGGCCGAGGCGCAGAAGGCCGGCGGGGTGGCCGCCTTCATCGACGCCGAGCACGCGCTCGACGTCGGGTACGCGCGCAAGCTGGGGGTGCGCACCGAGGAGCTGCTCATCTCCCAGCCCGACACCGGCGAGCAGGCGCTGGAGATCTGCGAGATGCTGGTCCGCTCCGGGGCGGTAGACCTGATCGTCATCGACTCGGTGGCCGCCCTGGTGCCCCGCGCCGAGCTGGAAGGGGAGATGGGCGACCAGCACATGGGCCTGCAGGCGCGGCTCATGTCCCAGGCCCTGCGCAAGCTCACCGCCACCATCAGCAAGGCCAACACGGCGGTGATCTTCATCAACCAGATCCGCATGAAGATCGGGGTGATGTTCGGCAACCCCGAGACCACCACCGGCGGCAACGCGCTCAAGTTCTACGCCTCGCAGCGCCTGGACATCCGCCGGGTGGGCGCCATCAAGGACGGGGAGACGGTGATCGGCAACCGCACCCGGGTGAAGGTGGTGAAGAACAAGGTGGCCCCGCCCTTCCGGGAGGTGGAGTTCGACATCCTCTACGGCCAGGGCATCTCCCGCGAGGGCGACCTGCTCGACCTGGCGGTGGAGAACAACATCGTGGAGAAGAGCGGCGCCTGGTTCAGCTACGCCGGGGAGCGCATCGGCCAGGGCCGGGAGAACGCGCGCGACTTCCTCAAGCTCCACCCCCAGATCCTCGCCGACGTGGAGGGCAAGCTCTACGAGAAGTTCGGCGTGGCCCGGCCCGAGCAGCCGGCCGGCGTTCCCGCGGAGATGGCCCAGCCGGCCTCGCTGGAGGAGAAGCGGCGGGCGAAGGCGGCCAAGTAGCGCAGGCGGTCAGGCGGCTCCCAGGTTAAGATATAAAAGACGAGGAGCCCGTCATCGCACGCCTTCTGCACCAGAGCCGCCAGGCCGAGCTTCCCGTGGGAAGCGGCGAGTGGCTGCTGGCGGTGATCGG
>DATKAG010000031.1:0-18251 GCA_035498355.1 Myxococcales bacterium
CGCCCGGCGAGGCCCCGCGGCCGCCGCCTCCGGCGAGGGTGGCTCGGGCCCCGGCGCCGGCCGGCGCCCGCTGCCTGCTGGTCCTCTGGCGCGACGTCCCCCCGGGCAAGGAGCTGGAGGCGGCGGTGGCCCGGCAGACCCGCTGCTCCGTCTCCTCCGTGCGCGCCGCGGGCGGCCGCGACTACCAGGACGAGGACTGGACGCGGATGGCCGACGGCGCCGGCCCGGTGGTGCTGGTCGCCGAGGGATGGGAGGCGCCGGACAAGGCGCTCTTCCGCCTCCTCTCCTCGCTCCGCAGCGCGCTCGGACCCAGGCGCCACTTGCTCGTGCTGCTGGCGCGAATGGACGGGTCCACCGTCCGGCCTTCCCCGGAGGACGAGGTGCGCCTCTGGGACGAGGAGCTGGCGAGGCTGGAGGATCCGTACCTGGGCGTCGAGCCGCTGCGGGGCGAGCCATGACCCCGGTCCCCCGCTTCGCGGTGGTGGGCCGGGTGAACAAGGGCAAGTCGAGCATCGTGGCCACGCTCGCCGAGGACGACTCCATCCGCGTCGATCCCCGGCCGGGGACCACCACCGAGGTGCACGAGTACCCGGTGACCGTCGACGGGCGGCCGCTGTTCGTGCTGGTGGACACCCCCGGGTTCGAGGACGCCCCGCGCGCCCTGGCCTGGCTCCGCTCGCGCGAGGTCTCCGCGGCCGAGCGGCCGGCGCGGGTGGCGGAGATGCTGCGCGCGTTCGAAGGCACCGACGAGCTGGTGGACGAGCGGCGGCTCCTGCAGCCCATCCTGGCCGGCGCCAACATCCTCTACGTCGTCGACGGCACGCGGCCCTACCGCCGCAACTACGAGGCGGAGATGGAGATCCTCCGCTGGACGGGCCAGCCGGGGATGGCGCTGGTGAACCGGATCGGCGACGAGGATCACGCGGACGAATGGCGCCGCGCGCTCGACCAGTACTTCCGCATGGTGCGCGACTTCGACGCCTTCTCCGTCACTTTCGAGGAGCGGCTGAGGCTCCTGACGACCTTCCGCGAGCTGCGCCCAGACGCCCGGGCGGCCATCGACGAGGCGATCGGCGCGCTGACCGCGCAGCGCCTGCGGCGCCGGGCGGAGGCGGCGGGGGAGATCGCGGACCTGCTGGCCGACGAGCTGACGATGACGGAGGAAGTGGTGGTGGACGACGAGGCGGCGCTGGCGGCCGAGCGCGACAGGGTGGAGCGGAGGTTCCACGACCGCCTGCGCGAGCGGGAGGAGAAGGCCCGGCGCCGCGTCGAGAAGCTCTACCGCCACGGCGGGGCGCGCTTCGAAAGCCCGTCGCTGGAGCGGCCGGTGTTCCAGCAGGACCTGTTCGCGGAGGAGACCTGGAAGCTCCTCGGCCTCACCCCGGCCGAGCTTCTGGCGGCGGGGACGCTGGCGGGGGCGGCAGTGGGAGGGGCGGTCGACCTGGCGGTGGGCGGCGCCAGCTTCATGGCCGGCACGGCCATCGGCGGCGCGGTGGGAGGGGCCACCGCGCTGGTGTCGCTGGGCCGGCGATTCGCGCGCATGCGGCCGGTGGGCCGGCGCGGGGCCTCGGGCTGGCTCCGCATGGCCCGGCATTACTGGGAAGGCGGGCGCCGGTTCCGCATCGGGCCGCACGCGCAGCCGAACTTCCCCTGGGTATTGCTCGACCGGGCGCTGCTCCACTACGACGCGGTGGCCCGGCACACGCACGCGCAGAGAGGCGTCATCGCGGCCGGCGAGGGCGGGGAGCGCGAAGGGGTGGTGGCCGGGTTCGCGCGGGCGGAGCGGCGGGAGCTGGACAGGCTGTTCGGGAAGATCCGCCGGTCCCCCGCCGATCCGCGCCGGGAGTTGCGCGACGCCTTGGAGCGCTCGGTGGCCCGGCTGCTCCGGCGGATCGATCCGGTCCCCGGGGAAGTGCCCGGGGGCTGAGCCGGGCGCGCACGTCTTGCGCGGCCCGATTGCCGGGAACGACAAATCCCTTAGAATCGCCGTGGGGATCGGGCGAGCCCGGGCCTTGCATGCCCCGTCCGAAAATCCACTCACGGAGGAGAAATGGCCGCGAATATTTTGCGCATCACTGACGAGCGCACCGGGCGCAGCTACGAGGTTTCCGTCGAGAACGGCGCCATCCGCGCTCTCGACCTGCGCAAGATCAAGGTCGAGGAGACCGACTTCGGGCTGCTCAGCTACGACCCGGCCTTCCTCAACACCGCCTCCACTCGCAGCGCCATCACGTTCATCGACGGCGACCGGGGGATCCTCCGCTACCGCGGCTACCCCATCGAGCAGCTCGCCGAGCAGTCCTCGTACCTGGAGGTGGCCTACCTCCTGATGAACGGCGACCTGCCCCACGCCGAAGAGCTGAAGAGGTGGACGCACGACGTCACCCACCACACCTTCGTGCACGAGAACGTCAAGGGGTTCATGGACGGGTTCCGCTACGACGCGCACCCGATGGGCATCCTGGTCTCCACCGTGGCCGCCCTCTCCACCTTCTACCCGGAGTCCAAGAACATCTTCGACAAGGAGAGCCGCCGGCTGAGCATGACGCGGCTGGTGGCCAAGCTGCCCACCATCGCCGCCTGGTCCTACCGGCATTCGCTCGGCCTCCCCTACGTCTACCCGGACAACGAGCTCTCCTTCGCGGGGAACCTCCTGGCAATGATGAAGCGGATGGCCGAGCCCAAGTACCGTGTCGATCCGGTGCTGGAGCGCGCCCTGGACGTGCTCTTCATCCTCCACGCCGACCACGAGCAGAACTGCTCCACCAACGCCATGCGGGCGGTGGGCAGCTCGCAGGCCGATCCCTTCGTCTCCGTGGCCGCCGCCGCCGCCGCGCTCTACGGCCCGCTGCACGGCGGGGCCAACGAGGAAGTGCTGCGCATGCTCCGGGAGATCGGGTCGGTGGACCACGTGCCGGCCTTCATCAAGTCGGTGAAGGAGGGGCAGGGCGGCAGGCTGATGGGCTTCGGCCACCGGGTGTACAAGTCGTACGACCCGCGCGCCAAGGTGATCAAGCGGCTGGCCGACCAGGTCTTCGAGGTGACGGGGACCAACCCGCTGCTGCGCATCGCCCTGCAGCTGGAGAAGATCGCGCTGGAGGACGAGTACTTCGTCAAGCGCAAGCTCTATCCCAACGTGGACTTCTACTCCGGGCTCATCTACGAGGCGCTGGGCTTCCCGGTGGACATGTTCCCGGTGCTCTTCGCCATCCCCCGCGTCTCCGGCTGGCTCTCGCAGTGGGAGGAGCTCTTGCTGGATCCGGAGCAGAAGATCGCCCGCCCCCGGCAGCTTTACGTGGGGGCGCCGAAGCGGGAGTACGTGCCGATCGATCGTCGGTAGGACGCAGTCGGGAGCCGTCGCGGATGAAACCCGGGCCCTGAACCTCAGGGCCTGGACCTGATCGCTGACCTGGACCTGAACCTGAACCTGGACACCCGAGGCGCGCGAGCGCCGAGCCCTGCACCCCGGCTTGTGCCGTCCCGGGACGGCAGACGGGCTGTTCAGGGTGGCGAGCGGTGATCGCCTTGCCACCGCGCACACGCGGATCGCTCAGCCGCGAGGTCTGCCCAAATCAAACGGGGATGGATGCTTGCCACCGACGGCGACTCCTCATCGCAAAGCGATCGGAACGCCCCCTCCCCGAAAAGCCTCTCTCCAACGATCGGGCTGGCACCGCTCCCTCGCTACGCAACCAAATGCCGGGGCCCGCACCTCTCGCCTTGTTTCTGACACACGCGATGCGCAGTAGTGGCGACGGGCCCGGCGCTGGCCGAAGAAGCCGGGGTGATCGCCGATGCCGGAGCGCAGGGGTAGCACCATCATCGAGAACGTCCGGCCGCAGGTCGACTGCGGCCGGCATCCGGTCAAGCGCCCGGCCGGCGAGCCGGTGCGGGTGACGGCGGACATCTTCAAGGAGGGGCACGACGAGCTGTGCGCCGTGGTCCGCTGGCGCAGGCTCCATCCCGATCCCACCGGGCCGCGGGAAGAGCCGATGCGCTTCCTGGGAAACGACGCCTGGGAGGCCGGGCTGCCGCTCGAGGGCAACGGGCTGTACGCCTTCACGGTGGAGGCCTGGGCCGACTCCTTCCGCACCTGGTCGCACGAGCTCTCCCGCAAGCTACCCACCGGCCGTGATCTCTCACCGGAGCTCCTGGAAGGGGCGGCGCTGCTCGAGGCCCATGCCGCCCGCGCCGAGGCGGCTTCGGCCCGCGCCGACGCCGAGCGCCTCCGCCTGGGGCAGAAAGAGCTCCTCGGCGGGCCCTCGCCGGCGGCGTTCGCCGCGGCGGCCGATCCGGGCCTGATCGCCGTCGCGTCGCGCCACGCCGACCGGGCGGCGGCCAGCCGCATCGATCGCGAGCTGCGCATCTTCGCCGAGAGGGAGCGCGCGGTCTTCAGCGCCTGGTACGAGCTTTTCCCGAGGTCCGCCTCGGGCGATGTGAAGCGGCACGGCACCTTCCGCGATGCGGAGAGGTGGCTGCCCTACGTGGCCGGGCTGGGGTTCGACGTCCTCTACCTCCCTCCCATCCATCCCATCGGCCGCACGGCGCGCAAAGGACGCAACAACAGCCTCTCCGCCACCTCCGACGACGTCGGCAGCCCCTGGGCCGTGGGCGGGCCGGAGGGCGGGCACAAGTCGATCCATCCCCAGCTCGGCACGGCGGAGGACTTCCGCCGCCTGGTCGCCGCCGCAAGGGATCTGGGGCTGGAGGTGGCGCTGGACATCGCGTTGCAGTGCTCGCCCGACCACCCGTACATCCGCGAGCACCCGGAGTGGTTCCAGCGGCGGCCGGACGGGACCATCAAGACGGCGGAGAACCCGCCCAAGCGCTACGAGGACATCGTCAACTTCGACTGGATGGGTCCGGCCAGGGACGCGCTCTGGCCCGAGCTGTGCTCGGTCTTCCTGCACTGGATCGGCCAAGGGGTGCGCATCTTCCGGGTGGACAACCCGCACACCAAGCCCCTGCCGTTCTGGGAGTGGGTGATCGGCGAGATCCACGCCCGCCACCCCGACGTGATCTTCCTCGCCGAAGCCTTCACCCGGCCCAAGGTGATGAAGGCGCTCGCCCGTTCGGGGTTCAACCAGTCGTACACCTACTTCACCTGGCGCAACTTCAAGCAGGAGATCGAGGACTACCTCACCGAGCTGACGCAGGGCCCGCCGGCCGACTTCATGATCGGCAACCTCTGGCCCAACACGCCGGACATCCTCCCCGAGCACCTGCAGCAGGGCGGGCGAGCCGCCTTCCTCATCCGCTCCGCCCTGGCCGCCACCCTCAGCTCGAGCTGGGGGATCTACGGCGGCTTCGAGCTCTGCGAGAACCGGGCGCTGCCGGGCAAGGAGGAGTATCTCGACTCGGAGAAGTACCAGCTCGTCGCCCGCGACCGGGAGTGCGAAGGAAACATCAAGCCCTGGATCGCCGCGCTGAACGCCGCCCGGCGCGAGCACAAGGCCCTGCAGTGTTACCGCAACCTGCGCTTCCACCGCGCCGACAACGAGCGCGTGGTCTTCTACTCCAAGGCCACCGCGGACCGGACGAGCCTCGTGCTGGTGGCCGTCAGCCTCGATCCCTACGCGCCGCAGGAGGCGATCCTCCACCTTCCCCTGGAGCGGCTGGGCATCCCGGAGGACGAGACCTACCAGGTGCACGACGCGCTTTCCGGCGAACGCGCCCTCTGGCAAGGCCCCACGGCCCTGGTGCGGTTGACGCCCGAGCGGCCGGCCGCGATCTGGTCGGTCCTCCGCTTCCGCAAGACGGAAGAAGGGTTCGATTACTACTTCTGATCCCGAGGAGGCCGCAGGTGCCGCAGCCCGAGTCCGCAGACTTTGCCGCCTGGCTGAAGCGCCAGCGCTGGTTCGGCGGCAAGGAGGCCGAGATCGCTCGCGTGCGGGTGGTGGACGAGGCGCGCCTGGGCGGGTTGAGCCTCCTGGCGCTGGAGGTTTCCTATCGGGAGGGGCGGCCGGCGGAACTGTACCTCCTGCCGCAGCGCCCGGGCTCGGAGGAGGCGCTCGACGAGGAGTCGGGCCGCGCCATCCTCGAAGTGCTGCGCCGCGGCCTCTGCCTGCGCACCCGCGCCGGCCGCCTGCGGGGCGAGCGGCTCGACGGCCCGGAGTCCGCGCTCGACGCCCTGCCGGAGCGCCCTGCGGTGCGGCAGCTCTCTTCGGAGCAGAGCAACACCTCGCTGGTGTTCGGGGAAGCGGTGATCCTCAAGCTCATCCGCAAGCTCCAGCGGGGGAAGAACCCCGAGCTGGAGATGGGCGAGGTGCTGGCCCGGCGCGGCTTTCGCGGAGCTCCCGCGCTCCTCGGCGCGCTCTCCCTGGAAGGGGAGGTGGAGGCGACGGCCGGCGTGGCGCACCGGTTCCTGCAGGTGGACGCCGACGGCTGGTCGTACGTCCTGGAGGCGTTCACCCGCGACCCGGCGCCGGGGGCGGCGCTGCTGGGGGAGATCCGCGAGCTGGGAGCGCGCGTCGGGGAGTTGCACATGGCCCTGGCCGATCCGGACGACCCCGCCTTCGCGCCGGAGCCCCTCCGCGCCTCCGACCTGCGCCGCTGGACGGAGTCCTTGCTGGGCGACCTGGAAGAGACCCTCCGGCTCGCCGCGGCGAAGGTGCCCGGGCTGTCGGCCCGCGCCGGGCGCCTGCGGGAGCGCATCCGGCGCCTGGCCACCGCGGCGCCGGGCGGCGTGCGGCTGCGCCAGCACGGCGACCTGCACCTGGGGCAGGTGCTGCGCTGCTCGGGCCGCTGGCTGATCTTCGACTTCGAGGGCGAGCCCGCGCGGACGCTGGCCGAGCGGCGGGAGAAGCATTCGCCCTGCAAGGACATTGCGGGGATGCTGCGCTCCTTCTCCTACGCGGCGGCGGCCGCGGAGAGGAGGGGAGCGGTCCCCGGCGACCGGGCCGGGCCGGCGGGGAAGGCCTTCCTCGAGGGCTACCGGTCCACCGCGCGGGCGCTCTTGCCCGAGGACGAGGAAGCGGGCCGGATCCTCCTCGACTCGCTCGTGCTGGAGAAGCTCCTCTACGAATTGCGCTATGAGGTAGGTCACCGGCCGGACTGGGTGGAGATTCCGGCGCGCGATCTGCTGCGGGAGGAAGCGTGAAGAGGCCGGTGGAGGCAGCGGAGGTGGATCGGCAGGTGCAGCGCCTGGTGGAGCTGCGCCATCCCGATCCGCACTCGGTGCTCGGCGTCCATCCCGACGGCGACGGGGTGGTGATCCGCGCCTTCCGGCCGGACGCGGAGCGGGTCACCGTCCTCCCCGATTTCGGGGGGCAGCTTCCCGCCCGCCACCGCGCCAAGGGAGTCTTCGAAGCCCGCCTGAACGGCAAGCGGGAGGTGTTCGGCTACCTGCTCCGGGTCGACTACCGCGGGGGCCGGAGCTTCACCTTCCGCGATCCCTACAGCTTCCCGCCCACCTTCGGCGAGCTGGACTCCCACCTGGTGGCGGAGGGCCGGCACGAGCGCATCTGGGAGCGGCTGGGCGCGCACCCGCGCCACCACCACGGGGTGTTCGGGACCTCCTTCGCGGTCTGGGCGCCCAACGCGCGCTCGGTCTCGGTGGTGGGCGACTTCAACTCCTGGGACGGCCGCTTGCACCAGATGCGCAGCCTGGGCTCCACCGGGGTGTGGGAGCTGTTCGTCCCCGAGGTGGGCGCGGGCGCCCGGTACAAGTTCGAGATCCGCCCGGGGAACGGCGGCCCGCACATCCTCAAGGCGGACCCCTACGCCTTCCGCACCGAGACGCCGCCCGCCACCGCCTCCGTGATCCACCAGCTGGACCGCTACCACTGGGAGGACGGGGAGTGGATGGAACGCCGGCGGACGGAGGATCCGCAGCGGCGGCCGATGACGGTGTACGAGGTCCACCTCAGCTCCTGGCGGCGGGTGGTGGAGGAGGGGAACCGGCCGCTCTCCTGGAAGGAGGCGGCGGCGGCGCTGGGCGACTACGCCGCGGACATGGGCTTCACCCACGTGGAGCTGTTGCCGGTGGCGGAGCACCCCTTCGGCGGATCGTGGGGATACCAGGTGTCGGGGTATTTCGCCCCCACCGCCCGGCACGGCCATCCCGACGAGTTCAAGGCCCTGGTGGACGAGCTGCACCGCCGGGGCATCGGGGTGATCCTCGACTGGGTGCCCGCCCACTTCCCCACCGACGCGCACGCGCTGGCCCGCTTCGACGGGACCGCTCTCTACGAGCACGAGGATCCCCGGCTGGGGGCGCACCCCGACTGGGGGACGCTGGTCTTCAACTACGGGCGCAACGAGGTGCGTAACTTCCTCCTCGCCAGCGCCCTCTTCTGGCTGGACCAGTACCACGTGGACGGGCTGCGGGTGGACGCGGTGGCCAGCATGCTCTACCGCGACTACTCGCGCCGGCCGGGGGAGTGGATCCCCAACCGCTTCGGCGGACGGGAAAACGAGGAGGCCATCGCCTTCCTCAAGGAGGTGAACGAGCGGGTGCGCGACCTCCACCCGGGGGCGGTGATGATCGCGGAGGAGTCGACCGCCTTCCCCAAGGTCACCCGCAGGGCCCAGGAGGGCGGGCTCTCCTTCCACTACAAGTGGAGCCTGGGCTGGATGCACGACACCCTGGACTACTTCGCCAGGGACCCGGTGCACCGCCGCTGGCACCACAACGCCCTTACTTTTGGCATGATGTACATCTTCAGCGAGAGCTTCTTCTTGCCCCTCTCCCACGACGAGGTGGTGCACGGGAAGGGATCGCTGCTCCGGCGCATGTCGGGCGACGACTGGCAGAAGTTCGCCAACCTGCGCGCGCTCTACGCCTGGATGTGGGCCCACCCGGGGAAGAAGCTGCTCTTCATGGGCGGCGAGTTCGCCCAGCGCAACGAGTGGAGCCACGACGCCAGCCTCGACTGGCACCTGATGGGGGCCGGGATGCACGCCGGGGTGGCCGCGCTGGTGAAGGACCTCAACCGCGCGCTGCGCGCCGAGCCGGCGCTGCACGAGCTGGACGCGGAGCAGGCCGGCTTCCAGTGGCTGCAGGCCGACTCGGCGGACGTGAACGTCTACGCTTTCGTCCGCTGGAGCGCGGACCGGTCTCGCCACCTGGTGTGCATCGCGAATCTGTCGCCCGTCCCCCGGCACGGGTATCGTGTGGGCATGCCGCGCGCCGGGAGGTACCTGGAGGCCCTCAACTCCGATGCGGCCCGCTATGGCGGGTCCGGAGCGGGCAACGGCGAGTCCCTGGACACCGAGGCCGTGCCTTGGGACGGGCAGGAGCAGTCGGCGCAGGTGACGCTGCCTCCCCTGGGCACCCTCTGGCTCGTGCCCCGGCCGGAGTGACCCGCTGCGCGAGCTGATCCGCGAGGCGCTGGAGGCGCTGGGCATCCGGCGGCTGCTGCTCTCCGTGCACGATCTCTCCTTGCCCGGCGATCCGGCCGACGACGTGGGCCGGGGCGCGCCGCTCTCCCGCGGAGGGACGGCCTTCCTCCAGTTCGCCGCGGGGCTCGGGTTCCACGGCCTGCAGATCGGGCCGCAAGGGGAGACCTCGCCGGGAGATCCTTCTCCCTACGACTCCACCCTCTTCAGTCGCTCCACCGCCTCGCTCGCCCTGGGGCCGCTGGTGGAGGAGGGGCTGCTGGATGAAGCCGACCTCGCCGGATTGGTGGCGGGGCGCCCCCCCGGAGCGCTGGCACGGGCGGACCACGCGTACGCCCATGCGGCGACGGGGGGCGCGCTGGACCGGGCCTGGGAGCGGGCGACGATGGAGAAGCGGCTGCCGGAGTTCGCTGCGCGGCACGCCGGCTGGCTGGAGCGAGACGCCGTCCAGCGGGCGCTGGAAGAGGAGCACGGCGAGCCGGACTGGAGGCGCTGGCCCGAGCCGGATCGCTCTCTCTTCTCCCGCCGGCCGCCGCTCGGCGCCCGGGAGCGCCTGGCCGCGCTGCGGGCGAAGCACGCGGGGCGGATCGGCCGCTTCCAGCTCGGACAGCTTCTCGCCCACGAGCAGCACCGCGCGGTCCGCGCGCTGGCGCGGAGCCTCGACCTGGCGCTCTCCGGCGATCTGCAGATCGGCATCGCCTTGCGCGATCTCTGGAGCTACGGAGCGCTTCTTGCCTCCGACTGGCTGATGGGAGCCCCTCCCAGCCGGACCAACCCCGAGGGCCAGCCCTGGGGGTATGGGGTGCTGGATCCCGACCTCTACGGCGATCGCGCCTCGCCGGGACCCGCTTTGGCGTTCGTGCGGGCGCGCGCGGCCAAGCTGCTCGAGGAGGTGGACGGGCTCCGGGTGGATCACCCGCACGGGCTGATCGATCCCTGGGTGTACGCCCCGGGCGATCCCGATCCGCGGGCGGCCGTGCGACGCGGGACGCGGCTTTTCTCCTCGCCTGGCCATCCCGGGCTCTCCCGCTGGGCGATCGCCCGCCCGGAGCAGATCGACCCGGAGCAGCCCCCGCACGCCGACGGGCGGGTGCGCGAGCTGGGCGCCGAGCAAGTGGAGCGCTACGCCCTGCTCTTCGACGCGCTGGTCGACGCCGTGCGAGCGGCCGGGCGCGGGCCGGAGGAGATCGTTCCCGAGGTGCTGAGCACGCAGCCCTACCCCGTGTGCCGGGTGCTGGAGAGGCACGGATTGGGCCGCTTCCGCGTCACCCAGAAGGCCTCATTGCGCGACCCGGACGACGTCTACCGCTCGGAGAACGCCTGCCCCCAGGACTGGATCATGGTGGGCACGCACGACACCGAGCCCATCTGGCGGGTGGCGGAGCGCTGGGTGGCGGAGGGCGAGGCGCCCGGGCGGGCGGCCTATCTCGCTTCCCGGCTGGTCCCGGATCCGGCCCGGCGCGGGGAGTGGGCGCGGCGCGCCTCGGCCTCCGCCCCGGCGCTGGCCCGCGCGCAGCTTGCCGACCTGTTCGTGGGCCCGGCGCGCAACGTGATGGTCTTCTTCGCCGACCTGCTCGGCCTGCGCGAGGTCTACAACCGGCCGGGGACGGTGGGGCCAGGGAACTGGTCCTTGCGCGTGCCGGCGGACTTCGCCGAGGCCTGGCCGCGGGCGGCGAGGGAAGGGCGCGCGCTCGACCTCCCGGCTGCGCTGGCCACTGCCTTCCGCGCCCGGGGGCCTGAGTTCGCCAACGCGCATTCCGCGCTGATCGCCGCCTTGGACGGAGGGGAACCCACGTCGACGTCGACGTGAACGTGGCCGTGGACGGCAGGTTCCTGAAGTCCGTTTTCGAATGCTCCGCGGGACCTGCGCATTGACGGCGTGAAGCACGATGCCCAGGTTGCGCCGCTCCCATGACTCTCCGCACCGGTCTCGTCCTGCTCGCCGTCGCCGCGGGCCTCGCGCTGGCATGGCTCGCGCGCGAGATCCTGCTCCTCGCGTTCCTGGGAGTGGTGATCGCGGTCGTCCTCTCCTTCCCCGTGGGCTGGCTCTCCCGCAAGCTCCCCCGGAGCGTGGCGCTCCTCCTGGTGCTGCTGGCGCTGGCCGGCGCTCTGGTGGCCGGGGCGCTGCTCTTCGCCCCCACCGTCTCCGGGCAATTCGAGGACCTGCGCGCCACCGCGCCCAAGGCGCTGGGCACGGTCCGGCAATGGCTCTCCCGCCGCTCCGGCGCGGAACTGCAGAAGGGCGCCGCCAAGGTGGCGGAGAAGGCCAGCCAGGTGGCCCTCCCGGCGCTGTTGGGGCTGATCTCGGGCCTGACCGCCGCGGTGCTGGTCTTCGTCCTCGGCGCCTTCCTGGTGGCCGCGCCCGACGTCTACCGCAAGGGCGCGCGGCGGCTCTTTCCCAGGCACCTGGAGCCGGTGTTCGACGAGTCCTGGCAGCGCGTGGGAAAGGCGCTGCGGCAATGGGTGGGCGGGATCATCGTGTCCATGACCATCATGGGGACGCTGGCGGCGCTGGGGCTCTGGATCGCCGGGATCAACGACTGGCTCTTGCTCGGGTCCCTCACCTTCCTGGGAACCTTCGTCCCCTACGTGGGAGCGGTGGCGAGCGCCATTCCCGGCCTCCTGGTCGCGCTCTCGCAGGACTCCACGCACTTGCTGTACGCGGGGGCGGTGTACCTGGCCGTGCACCTCGTCGAGGGCTACCTGATCCAGCCCCTGGTGATGCGCAAGGCGGTGGAGGTGAAGCCGGCCCTCCTCCTCGCCGGCCAGGGCGCGCTCTCGGCCGTCTTCGGCCTCGCCGGGACGGTGGTGGCGACGCCGCTGATCGTCGCCTGCCAGACGCTGGTCGAGCACCTCTGGGTGGAGCGCAAGCTGGGCAAGGGCAGCCGGGAGCAGCGCGCGGCCTGAGGCCCCTGCGGCCCATTGCCGCAGGGGGACGCCGGGCCATTGACGCATGAACGAACGTTCGCTCATAGTGCCTCCGCTTGCGCACGGAGGTTCCCGTGGCCCTTTCCCTCGCCTACGTCCTGCACGAGCCCGGAAAGCCCCTGGTCCGGGAGCGCCGCGTCCTCGCCGCCCCCGGCCCCGGCCAGGCGATGATCGAGGTGATCGGCTGCGGCCTCTGCCACACCGACCTCGGCTACGCCCGCGGCGAGGTGCCCACCAGGAAGAGCCCGCCCCTGGTGCTGGGCCACGAGGTGGTCGGGCGGGTGGCGGCCCTGGGCGAAGGTGTCGCCAACGTCCGTTCCGGCGAGGCGGTGCTGGTCCCCGCCGTGATGCCTTGCGGGAGCTGCCCCTTCTGCGCCGCCGGCCGGGGCAACGCCTGCCCCGAGCAGCAGATGCCCGGCAACGACGTGGACGGCGGCTTCGCCTCGCACATGCTGGCCCGGGCTTCCACCCTGGTCCCGCTCAAGGGCTTCCCCCAAGGCTTCGAGCTGTGGAAGCTGGCCCCGGTGGCGGACGCGGTCTCCACCGCGTACCAGGCGGTCCGGCGCAGCGGCCTTTCGGCGGGCGACGTGGCCGCGGTGGTGGGCGCCGGGGGAGTGGGAGGCTTCACCGCGCAGATCGCCGCCGCCCTGGGCGCGCACGTCTTCGCCATGGACGTGCGCCAGGATCGCCTGGACCTGGCCGCGCGCCACGGGGCCGAGCAGGTGGCGCAGGTGGCGGAGGGAGCGCAGAAGGCGCTGCGCTCCGAGCTGCGCGCCTTCGCCCGCAAGCACGGCGTCCCCTCGCTGCGCCTGCGGATCTTCGAGTGCACCGGCCACAAGGCGGGCCAGGCGCTCGCTTTCGGGCTGCTCGACCGCTGCGCCACCCTGATGCAGGTGGGCTATACGCCCGAGCCGGTCGAGGTGCGCCTCTCGAACCTGATGGCCTTCGACGCGGAGATCCGCGGCACCTGGGGCTGCCCGCCGGAGGCCTATCCCGCGGCGCTGGAGCTGATCGCCTCGGGCAAGGTCAAGCTCGACCCCTTCGTCGAACGGGCCCCCATGTCGCGCGTCGACGAATTCCTCGCCGCCATGCACGCGGGCCGCCTGGAGCGGCGCCTGGTCCTCGATCCGGAGAGCTGAACATGCTTGCCAATCACGAGCTGGTCCCGGGGTACGAATTCCGCCACATCCGCTACGAAGAGCGGCCCATCCGCGACCGCCAGGGGAAGCCGGTCGAGGGCCTGCACCAGGTCCGCATCTCCCTGGACAACGAGAAGCAGCTCAACTCCTACACCACCGAGGCGCTGAAGGAGCTGATCCTCGCCTTCCGCCGCGCCTCGGCCGACCGGCGGGCGGTGGTGGCGGTGCTCACCGGCGCGGGCTCGAAGGCGTTCTGCACCGGCGGCAACACCGCCGAGTACGCCACCCTCTACGCGAACCGGCCGCACGAGTACCTGCAGTACATGCGGCTGTTCAACGACACCGTCACCAGCATCCTCCTCTGCGACAAGCCGGTGATCTGCCGGGTCAACGGCATGCGCATCGGCGGCGGGCAGGAGATCGGGATGGCCTGCGACTTCAGCGTGGCCGGCGACCACGCCAGCTTCGGCCAGGCGGGCCCCATCCACGGCTCCGCTCCCGATGGCGGCTCCACCGACTTCCTCGACCTGTACGTGGGGTTCGCCTTCGCCGCCGAGTCGCTGGCCCTCTGCGAGCCCTGGAGCGCGGCCAAGGCCTTCCGCCTGGGCCTGCTCAACGAGGTGGTGCCGGTGCACAAGGGGGCGGACGGCAAGCCCATCGCCAACCCGCTGGTGATCTGCGACCGGCAAACCGACGAGCTGGGCCGCCTGGTCTACGGCGAGTGGAAGACCGGCGCGGCCAGGGAGGAGGCGAAGAGGGTCCCCTTCACCATCGACCTGACGCCGCTGGACGAGGCGGTGGAGCGGCTGGCCACCCGCCTCTTGAACACCTTCCCCGACTGCACCCGCAAGACGCTGGAGAGCGCCCGCAAGAAGAAGCTCGCGCACTGGTACCAGAACAGCGAGACCAGCCGCTCCTGGCTCTCCTTGAACATGACCACCGAGGCGGCCGCCGGGTTCCCCGCCTTCCACTTCGGCGAGAAGCCCGAGCGGGAGATCGACTTCGCCCGCCTGCGCCGGCGGATCGCGGAAGGGGCGCGCTTCGACGAGGAGCTGATCGAGGAGGTGCTGCCGCCCTTGGCGCGCTCCCGGCGCCGGGAGTCCCGCCGTGGCTGAGGTGCGCGCCGAGGTCCTGGAGGGCGGCGGCCTGCTCCGCCTGGTCCTCGACCAGCCGAAGGGGAACATCCTCTCCCAGGCGATGATGGCCGGGCTGGCGGAGCACCTTTCGAAGCACGCGGCGGACAAGGCGCTGCGCCTGGTGCTGATCCAGGGCGCGAACGGCCAGTTCTGCTGGGGCGCCTCGGTGGAGGAACACCGCCGCGAGCAGGCGCCCGGGATGCTGCGCGCATTCTCCCGGCTGGTGCGCCAGATGATCTCCTATCCTTCGCCCATCGCCTGCCTGGTGGAGGGCCGCTGCCTGGGCGGCGGATTCGAGCTGGCCCTCGCCAGCCAGCTGGTCTTCGCCACCCCCGACGCGCAGATGGGGTGCCCGGAGATCAAGCTGGGCGTTTTTCCCCCGGTGCTGGCGGCGCTCGGGCCCTGGCGGCTGGGAGGCGGCCTCTCCGACCGGCTGCTGCTCACCGGCGAGACGATCTCCGGATCGCAGGCCCACGTGATCGGCTTCTCCCAGCTGGTGGCCGGGTTCGACGACGTGCTCGCCTGGTACCGGGCGGGGCCGGCGAAGCTCTCGGCCTTCTCCCTGCGCATCGCCGCCCAGGCCGCCCGCCTGGGCGCCGGTGCGGAGCGGCAGGCCGGCGATGCCCTGGAATCGCTGGAGAAGCTGTACCTGGAGAAGGTCCTGCCGAGCCGCGACGGAAGCGAGGGAATCGAGGCGTTCCTCTCCCGCCGGCCGCCGCGCTGGGAGGACGCATGAGAGCGCGGCGGACGCGGCCCCAGTCGGAGCAGAAGCGCAACGCCATCCTCGAGGCGGCCGCGCGGGCCATCGCCGAGCGGGGCTTCCACGGCATGTCGATGCGCGACCTGGCCAAGGAGACGGGCCAGGCGCTGGCCAGCTTCTACAACTACTTCCGCTCCAAGGACGAGGTGATCTTCCACATCCAGGCGGGCGCCTTCCGCACGATGATCGAGGCGGCGGAGGACGCGCTGCGCGGCCTGACTTCTCCCCGGGACCGCCTCTTCGCCTTCATCTTCCAGCACGTCCGCTTCGTGGCGGAGCACCCCGAAGTGATGCGGGTCCTGGTGCACGAGGCCGGGGCCCTGGCGCCCGGCCGGCGCAACCAGGTGCGGGCGCTGAAGGAGCGCTACTACGGCCTGGGCCGGGGCATCGTGGGCGACCTCTTCCGCGAGGGCCGCGGGGCGGAGGGGGACGGGCCGGAAGGCCAGATGGAGCTGGAGCGCATCACCTACGGCGTGTTCGGGATGCTCAACTGGCTCTACGGCTGGTACGAGCCTTCGCGCCACGGCCCTCCCCGCGAGGTGGCGCGCTCGCTGCACGCGCTGGCGCTGCGCGGCCTGGCCGGCAAGGGCCCGGGCCGGGTCACCGAGGACCAGGACAACCTGGAGCGCAAGCTCTCGCTGGTGGCGCCCGCGCCGCTGATCGGCGCCCGGAGGTCATCGCCATGACGCACGATCCCGCCGCCGCGCCCCTGGCCCGGGCGCGCGAGCTGACCGAGGACCTGACGTTCGCGCACGCCAAGGCGTGGAAGGCGGCGCACCCGGGCGGGCTGGTGGTGGGGCACCTGCCCATCTACGTCCCCCGGCCGCTGTTCGAGGCCATCGGCTGCCTGCCGGTCGCCATCTACGGCGGCGGCGACCAGGTGGACGTGGTGCGGGGCGACTCCTTCTTCCAGTCGTACATCTGCCACCTCCCGCGCAGCACCGTGGAGCTGGGCGTCAGCGGCGCGCTGGACGGGTTCGACGCCTTCGTCTTCCCCTCCACCTGCGACGTGATCCGCAACCTCTCCGGGATGTGGAAGATCCTCTTCCCCCACAAGCCGGTGGCGTACCTGGACATGCCGCAGAACTTCGACGCGCACCTGGGCGGGAAGTTCTACGCGCTGGAGCTGAGCCGGATCGCGCGCCTCCTGCAGGAGCGGGGCGCCCGCCCGCTCCTGGACGAGGCGCTGGCCGCCGCCATCGGGCGGGAGAACGAGCGGGGCGCGCTGCTCGACGAGCTGGATCGCATGCGCCGCGAGGAGCCCTGGCGGGTGCGCGCTTCCGAGGCCTACGTGGCGGCCCGCGCCGGGACGGTGCTGCCGGCCGGCGAGCACGCCGCGCTCTTGCGCGAGCTGATCCCCGCGCTCCGCCGCCGGTCCGCGCGCGCCTACGACAACGCCCGGGTGCTGGTGGTGGGCTCCTTCTGCGAGCAGCCGCCGCCCGGGCTGATCAAGACGCTGGAGCAGTCGGGCTGCGACATCGTCTCCGACGACTTCAACCTCGGCCTGCGCGCCGTGCAGGGGGCGATCCGCGTCGCGCCCGGCGAGGAGCCGCTCGCGGCCCTGGCCCGCGCCTTCCTCGAGCAGGGCACGCAGACCGCCTGCCGCTACATCGGCAAGGAGAAGAAGGGCGCCGCCCTGGTACAGGCGGTGAAGGCCTGCCGGGCGGACGGGGTGGTGTTCCTCGCCGCCTCCTTCTGCGACCCGGCGCTGCTCGACCAGCCCATGCTGGAAGCGGCGCTGGACGAAGCCTCCGTTCCGCACACCTCGGTCAAGTTCGCGGAGAACACCGGCCAGTTCCAGGCGGTGCGCGAGCAGGCCGGCGCGTTCGGCGATTCCCTCAAGCTGTGGGGTGCCGCATGACCACCGTACCGGCCGCCAAGGAGCGGAGCCAGGTCCGCCAGAAGGAGATGATCGCCGACCACTTCCGCCGCCTGGCGCGGGCGAAGGAAGAGGGGAAGAAGGTGGTCTACACCTTCGTCCCCGGCAACCTCTCCGAGCTCCTGGGCGCGCTCGACCTGCTCCCCGTGCTCCCGGAGATCAACGCCCTGCAGTCGGGCATGCGGGGAAAGTCGGCCGCCTACATCGCCGAGGCGGAGCGCCAGGGGCACAGCGAGGACGTGTGCAGCTACGTGAAGTGCGACGTGGGCATGTCGCTGGCGGGCAACGTCGGCCCCACCGGCGAGAAGCTCCCGCCTCCGGACGCGCTGCTGCTCTCGTACACCGGCTGCTTCACCTTCATGAAGTGGTTCGAGCTCTTGCGCGAGCAGTACAAGTGCCCGGTGATCATGCTCCACGTCCCCTACCAGGGGGACGGGGAGATCACCGCGGACATGCGCCGGTACATGGTGGACCAGCTCCGCGACGTGGTCATTCCGGCCCTGGAGGAGATCGCGGGGAAGAAGCTGGACCTTGCGGAGCTGTCCCGCCGGCTGGCGCTGTCCGCCCAGGCCGAGGACGACCTGGTGCGGGTGTGGGAGTCGGCGAAGCAGAAGCCCTCGCCCATCGACGGGTACTTCGGCGGCGTCTACTATGTGGGGCCCATCTTCTCCGCCTTCCGCGGCACCGAGGACGCGGTCGCCTACTACAAGGAGCTGCGTGAGGAAGTGGAGGCACGCGCCGCGCGGCTTGAAGGGCCCCTCACTCCCGTCGGGCCCTTGACCGAGGAGCGCTACCGGCTGGTGGTGGAGGGGCCGCCCTGCTGGACCAGCTTCAACGACTTCTGGACCATGTTCGCCAAGGAAGGGGCGGTGATCGTGGCCAGCACCTACACCAAGGTGGGCGGCCTCTACGACACCGGCTTCCGCCACGATCCGGCGAGGCCCTACGAGGCCCTCGCCGACTACTGCCTGAGCTGCTACACGAACAACTCGCTGCCCCGGCGCATCGAGCTGCTCACGAAGTACGCGCGCGAGTATGCGGCGGACGGCTTCCTCATCAACAGCGTCAAG
>DATKAG010000032.1:0-2429 GCA_035498355.1 Myxococcales bacterium
ATCATCGCCCAGGCCTTCAAGAACATCGAGGCCCTCTACGAGCGGCAGGAGGAGATCACCGGCATCCCCACCGGCTTCGCCGATCTCGACCGGCTGACCAGCGGGTTCCAGCCCGGCGACCTGGTGATCCTCGCCGCCCGCCCCTCGATGGGGAAGGCGCAGCCATTGGACGCGCCCGTCCTCACTCCCTCGGGCTTCGTCCCCATGGGCAGCCTCCGCCCGGGCTCCAGCATCATCGGCGCCGACGGCAAGCCCCACCGGGTGCTGGCGGTGTTCCCCCAGGGCGAGAAGCCGGTCTTCCGCGTCCGCTTCAGCGACGGGTCGTCCGCCGAGTGCTGCGAGGAGCACCTCTGGCACACCACCACCCGGGCGGAGGCCCGCGGCCCCTCGGGAGAAGGGTCGGTGAAGTCGCTGGCGGACATCCGCTGCAGCCTCCTGGACGAAGGCGGCGGGCCCAACCACCGCATTCCCGCCGCCGGGCCGGTGGAGTTCGCTCCGCTGGAGAGGCCGCTCCTGCTCGCGCCCTACCTGCTCGGGCTCCTGCTGGGCAACGGCAACTTCCGCGGCGTGGGCGCGCGCCTCGAGGACGGCGAGGTGCACGAGCGCCTGTTGGCCCACCTCCCCGAGGTGGACTCGGTCTCCGTCGACGGGATCACCGTTCGCGTGCGCCGCCGGGGCGAGGAATCCGGCGAGCAGATGTACGCGCTGCGCTACTACGGGCTGCACGGACTGAGCAGCCGGGAGAAGTTCATCCCCGGCGACTACCTGCACGCCAGCGTCGCCCAGCGCCTCGACCTCCTTCGCGGCCTGCTGGACACCGACGGAAAGGTCACTCTCGCCGGCGGCCGGGCGGTGGAGTTCAGCACCGTCTTCCCCCGGCTGGCCGAGGACGTGGCCTGGCTGGCGCGCTCCCTGGGCGCGGTGGTCGACCGCGGCGAGGCGGGCGAGTGGGGGGTGCAGAGCCCCGCGCTGCGCCTGCGCATCGTCTTCCCCAACGGGATCGTGCCGGTCACCTCGAAGAAGCACCGCGCCGCCTGGGACTCGGGGGCCGACGGGTTCGCGGGCCGGTTCATCGAGGCGGTGGATCCGTCGGGCAGCCGCCCCTGCCAGTGCATCCTGGTGGATGCGCCCGACCACCTCTACCTGACCTCCGACTTCATCGTCACCCACAACACCGCCTTCTGCCTGAACATCGCCACCCACGTGGGCTGCCGCGGGCAGTTCCAGAACAAGCGCTGCGGGGTGGGGATCTTCTCTTTGGAGATGCCCAAGGAGCAGCTGGTGATGCGCATGCTCTCCAGCGAGGCGCGGGTGGACTCGCAGCGCATCCGCACCGGCAGGCTGATCGAGAGCGACTGGTCCAAGCTGGCCCAGGCCGCCGGCGTGCTGGCCGACGCCAACATCCACATCGACGACACGCCCGCGGTCTCCGCCCTGGAGCTGCGGGCCAAGTGCCGGCGCCTCTTCGCCCGGCACGAGCAGACCGACGCGCCCATCCGGCTGATGGTGGTCGACTACCTGCAGCTCATGCGCGGCAACGAGCGCATCGAGAACCGGGAGCAGCAGATCGCGGAGATCTCCCGCTCGCTGAAGGCGCTGGCCAAGGAGCTGGGCGTGCCCATCCTGGCGCTCTCGCAGCTCAACCGCTCCCTGGAGAAGCGGCCCGACAAGAGGCCGATGATGAGCGACCTGCGCGAATCCGGCAGCCTCGAGCAAGATAGCGACACCATCATTTTCATCTATCGCGAAGAGGTCTACGAGAAAGAGAAGGAGGACGTGAAAGGCGTGGCGGAGATCATCATCGGCAAGCAGCGCAACGGCCCCATCGGTACCGCCAACCTGGCCTTCATCCACGAGCACACGCGCTTCGAGAACCTGGCGCGCGAGTACATCCCCAGCAGCGGGGAGTAGCTAGACTTCTCCGCCCGCGCCCCCGCCACCCGAGCGGCCGCCGCCGCCGCCCGAGAAGCCGCCTCCGCCGCCCCATCCTCCGCCGCCGCCGCGGCCGCCGCCGGTCATCACCACCATCTGCTTGCGCGGGAGGACCTTGTCGTACTCCCGCCGGTAGCCGCAGCGAGGGTTGGTGCAGGCCTGGCGCACGCGGGCGAGGCCCTGGCTGAGATAGGTGGGGCGGGAGATCAGCTCCTGGTCGATCTCCATCCACGAGCCGTCGCGCGGGCAGCGGTGGGAGCGGATGGAGACCCAGATCACCGCGTTGAGGATCAGCCCGGCCACGAGCGCCAGCCATCCCGGGCCGCTGTTCATGGCCAAAAGCGAGAGCACGGAGGCGCCCGCGAGGCCGGCGCCGGCGATCTGCGTGCCCCGGCCCGGGAAGCGGCGCCGCGCGGCGCTGGTGGCGAGGACCACCGCGAAGGCGCCCATGCAGATCACGGTGACCACCAGGCCGCCCGGATTGCCGGGCGCCAGGT
>DATKAG010000033.1:0-2089 GCA_035498355.1 Myxococcales bacterium
TAGGCCCAGCACCAGCTCGAGCAGCGCCTTTCCCACCCGGGAATGGCCCGCCGCTTCCGCCGCCGGCAGCGTGCCCCCGGAGGCGATCAGCGCCCGCCAGGCCCGCGCCGTTCCCCGGTAGGCCTCGCGCAGCGCGGAAGGGGCGTCGCGGTCGGCGCGGGCGAAGGCGGCCGCGTCGATCAGCCGCTCGCCGCCCAGCAGGTAGCTGGTGGAGGAGCCGGCGATGAAGGGCTTCGGCCTTCCCGGGACCTCGGGCACGCGCACGGTGACCTGCAGGGTGAGGCCGCCGAAGTCGACGAAGGCCTCGAGGGGATGCCGCTCGTCCCGCACGCGCGGCTTCCCGGCGCGGGCGGCGGCCGGATCGGCCACCAGGCGGTGCGCGGTCCGCGCCCAGGCGGAGGCGAGGCCGCTGCAGAGCTCGCCCGCCGCCCGCTCGAACACGGCCCGGAACGGCTCTCCGCCGCCGGAGTCGAAGGCGCAGTCCGGGTAGGTGAGCACGGCTTCCACCGATCCCAGCGCCGGGGCGTGCAGCGCCCAGCGCCCGCCCTCCGGCGTGACCAGGGGCGCGGAGTGGGCCGCGGCGAGGGCGCGGCCGAGCTGCCAGGCGAAGGCGTCGAGGAGCGTGCGGCTCACCTGGGCCCGGTCGCCCGCCGGCGCCACCTGCGCCAGCCACTCGGAGAGGAGCAGGAGCTCCGGCGACTTGAAGCGGTCGACGAGGAACGGCCCGGCCTCGCTTCCGTTCGGGGCCTGGGGCAGCCAGAGCTGCTCCCTCGCGTCCGGCGCGCCCTGGAGCAGTCCGGCGACGGCGCTGGCGGTGGGGGCGGCCAGGGCGGTGGGGAGCTGTCCCGAGGGCGAGAGCAGGTGCTCGGAGCAGCCCACGCGGTGCGCGCTGGCGGCATCGCCGGCGAGCCTGCGCAGGCCCGAAGGGACGTGGCGGCGGGCGCCGTCGGGCACCAGCTTGGCGCCGATCGATCCGGCCGCCGCGCTGTCCTCCTCCACCACCAGGGTGGAGGTGCTCCCCAGGTCGACGGCGAGGCGCAGCGAGGAGGGCGCGGCGGAGATCGACTCCACCAGGGAGGCCTCCGGCGAGGCGGCGGCGGCGCGCCAGAGCGCGGGAAGCTCCCAGAGCGCTTGCGGCTCGCGGCCTTCCAGGACGCGCAGCACCGCCCAGCGCGGCCAGCCCGCCGGCCAGCCGGGAAGGGCGCGCCCGCTCTTCCGGGGCATCACCCAGGTGACCGCGGTCTCGCCGGCGATCCCTGTGGCGGGCTGGCCGGGCGAGGCCGGCGGCCCCAGCCAGAGGCGGACCGGCGTCCTGGACTTGTCCAGCCGCTGTGCGCCGGCGCGCAAGAGGACCGTGCCGCGCCAGCCGTCGGCGAGAAAGGGAGGGGAAAGGGCGAGGTGGACGCGCAGGGAGGCGGCGCCCGATCCGTAGCGGCCGGCGAAGAGGAGGGGAAAGCATTCCACCGCCGTCAGCTCGGTTTCGCGGATGGCCGCGAGCCAGGCGCGCTGGACGACGCGCGGCCCTTCGAGCACCGGCGGCCCGTCCAGCCGGACCAGCCCCGCTTCCACCAGGCCCGTGCACCAGGAGGGGAGGGGAAGGGGGACGAGCTGCGGCTCGGCGGAAGGTCCCTGGGCGTTCGCCGGCACCAGCAGCGGATCCGCGCAGCCCACGGCATCGCGCCAGTCGGCGAGCGCGGGGCGCAAGAGCTCGTCCACCGCCGGCTGGGCCAGGCCGAAGCGGATGCGCATCGCCGCCAGCAGGGCCTCGATCGCGGAGGCAGGCCGCAGCGGCTCCTCGCGCGAGGCAGAGGCAAGGCGGTGCTCCGGGACGCCCTTGCGCTTGAGGGCGCGCAGGACGGAGCCGGCGGCGCGCTGCACGAGGATGGAGTCGACGTCCGCCATGGCTCCTCAGCGCAGATGGGCCCGGGCAGTGCCTGCGATGGGCTCGCCCTGGGGGGCGGGCTTCGCCGGCTCCTCGTCGAGCGCTTCCTCCGGGAGGCGCTTGCGCCGCAGGGCCAACCGGTACAGGGCGGTGGAGACGAGCAAGAGCGCGGCCAAGGCGCCGAGCAGGCGCAGGTCCCCGAGCGCG
>DATKAG010000034.1:0-11528 GCA_035498355.1 Myxococcales bacterium
GGCAGGTCTACGTGCTCGACCGCATGCTGGCCAACCACTTCATCTCTCCCGAGGACCACCAGCGCGAGGTGGAGAAGCCCATCGTCCTTCCCCCTCCTCCGCCCGAGCCGCCGGGCGCCTGGTATGTGGACGAGGTCCGCCGCCAGCTGGTGGCGCAGTTCGGCGACGCGGCCGTGGACACCGCCGGCCTGACGGTGCAGGTGGCGATGGATCCCCGGCTGCAGGACGCCGCCGAGGTGGCCCTGCGCGAGAACCTGCGGGCCATCGACAAGCGCCAGGGCTGGCGCGGGCCGGAGCTGAAGATCGATCCCGCCCGGCTGGACGCCTACCGCGCCGCCCTGGAGCGGAGGCTGGCCTCGGTGGCCCAGGCGCCCGACCAGGCCTGGGTCCTGGACCTGGAGCCCATCCACACCGCCGCCCTGCGGCGCGCGGGGGAGCGCAAGCCGGCCCGGAAGCCCGAGGAGATCGAGGACACCGACAGCGCGGCCGACGCCGCCGCGGGGATGACGCAGGCGAACCTGTCCCCCGACGTGCTGGCGCGGGCGGCGAAGGTGCGCCCGCTCCTGCCCAACGAGATCTACGCGGGGATCGTCACCGCCGTGGGCAAGGGCGACGCCGTGGTCGAACTGGCTCCGGCCATCGCCGGCAGCGTGCCCTTCTCCAGCATGTCCTGGGCCCGGCCCTTCAAGCCCGAGCGCCAGACGCCGGCGCCGCGCTCGCCCGCGGACGTGCTGGCCGTGGGCGATGTGGTGGCCGTGCGGGTCTCGCACCTGGCCACCCAGCGAGCCGCCTCCGGCACGCGGGTGCAGCGGCTGGAGCTCTACCTGGAGCAGACGCCCAAGGTGCAGGGCGCCTTCGTGGCCATGGATCTCAAGACGCGCGGGGTGCTCGCGCTGGTGGGCGGCTACGACCCGGCCATCTCCTCCTTCAACCGGGCCACCCAGGCGCGCCGGCAGCCCGGCTCCTCCTTCAAGCCCTTCCTCTACGCGGCGGCGATCGACACCGGCAAGTACACGCCCGTCACCAGGGTGGACGACTCGCCGGAGGTGATCGTCGATCCCTGGACGGGCAAGCCCTGGAAGCCGCAGAACTTCGAGAAGGACGAGTTCGACGGCCGCATCCTCTTGCGCAAGGCGCTGGCCGAGTCGAAGAACACGGTGGCGGTGAAGCTCCTGCTCGACGTGGGCCTGGACAAGGTGCGGGCGGAGGCGAAGGCGGCGGGCCTGTCGAGCGAGATCCCCCAGAGCTACACCGCGGCCCTGGGCACCGGCGAGGTGGGGGTGCTGGAGGAGGTGAACGCCTTCGCCACCCTGGCCTCGCTGGGCCGGCGCGCCGACCCGATCCTCATCCGCAAGGTGCTCTCCCGCGACGGGAGCTCGCTCTTCACCGCCGAGGCGAAGTTCGAGGAGACGGTGAAGCCGGAAGTGGCCTTCATCGTCTCCGACCTGATGCGCTCGGTGATCGAGGACCCCTCCGGCACGGCGCACTCCTTGAGCGCGCTGGGGAGGCCGGCCGCGGGCAAGACCGGCACCGCCAGCGAGCACCGGGACGCCTGGTTCATCGGATTCACCCCCTCGCTGATCGCCGGCGGCTGGGTGGGCTTCGACTCGCACGAGATGCTGGGGCCGGCGGAGACCGGGGGACACGCCGCCGGACCGATGTGGTTGCAGTGGATGCGGGCCGCCACCGCCGGGACGCCGGGGGAAGGATTCCCGCTCCCGCCGCCCGGCGTGGTGGAGGTGGAGATCAACCGGAACACCGGCTGCCTGGCCAGCCCGGGCGATCCCTACGCCGTGCCCGAGGTGTTCATGGCGGGAAGCGAGCCGACGCAGTCCTGCGCGGAAGAGCGGCCGCCCGGGCAGGAAGACTTCTACCAGAGCCCGAAATAGTTTCCCCGGCGGTTGGCGTCCGGGCCGCCCCTGGTGTAGTTGAGCCCGGCCATGCCCGACATCTTTCAAGAGACCCTCCGCCTCCCCCTCCCCGCGGTGGGAATCGCCTTCCGCAGCTCTCCTCCTCCCGGAGTTCCCCACGCCGGCGCCGGTCCGGCGAGCTGCGAGTACTGGAAGCGCGCGGCCGGCGGCGAGGTGTTCTGGACGGACGGGGCCGATCACCAGAACTGCCCCATCGGCGCGCACACCCACGGCGTGCAGATGAGCGAGGCGAAGAAAGAGGAGTTGATGGGGCTGGTCGGTACCATGGTCCAGCTCGGCTACCTGCGCATGGAGGAGGTGCCGGGGATCCCCCACCGCCAGGCGCCCTTCCAGGTAGCCGTCTACGCGCCGCTGGCGAAGATGCCCTGCCCGCCCGACCTGGTCCTGGTCCGGGGCACCACCGCGCAGCTCATGGTCCTGGTGGAGGCGGCGCAGGCGGCGGGGGTGGCTCCCGACGCTCCCGCCATGGGCCGGCCCACCTGCGCGGCGCTGCCCCAGGCGCTGGACTCGAAGAAGCCGGCGATGAGCCTGGGCTGCATCGGCAACCGCGTCTACACCGGCCTGGGGGAGGGCGAGGGATACGTGGCCCTGCCCGCCTCGGCGCTGGAGGCGGTGGGGCAGAAGCTCGGGCAGATGGCCCGGGCCAACGCGGAGCTGGAGAAATTCCACCGGGCCCGGGCTACTGGATCTTCGAGGCCTTGAGCGCTGCCCGGCCGTCCTTCTCGTAGACCGAGAAGCGCACGCCCTTGCAGCGGTGCTTGGCCAGCAGGTCGGCGCGGTTCTTCCTCAGCTTGGCGGCGAACTTCTCGAAGGAGAGCCGATCGGCGGGCTCCCCCAGCTGCAACTTCAGCTCCCGGAACTGGTCGTACGTTTCCCGCCAGTGCAGCTCGTCGGGGTCGCTCTCCTCCGCGCCCGGAACCGTGAAGTCCTGCATCGTCACGTTCGCCTCGGGCGGGGCCTCCGCGGACGCCGGCGGCTCCGGGGGCGGAGCGCTTTCTTCCGGCGGGGGGAGGGAAAGCGGATCGGAGATCTGCCGGAGCTCCGGGGCCGGCGCCTGCTCCGGAGGGAAGGAATCTCCCAGGGCAGCGGCGAGACCTTGCCACTCGGGAGAGGTGGCGGCCCCCTCATCGGCCAGGGCCGGCTTCGCCCATTCTGCGGTGTTGGCCTCGGCCGCCTCTTCCGCCGGCTTCTCCCACCCGGGCGCCGGACTTGCCGCCTGGGGCGCGGGAGCCGGCTCGGCCTCCGCCGGCTTCTCCGCCTCCGGCTCTGGCACCGCGGGCTTCGCCTCCCCGGCCACGGCCAGGGCCGGCGGCTCCGGGAGGGGCTTGGCCGCCTCCTTCGCTTCCTCGACCGGCGCCGCCTCCATCACCGGGTGCTCACCCGACGGGCCCTCACCGGGCGACCAAGGCACGTCCCGCGCCGGGGGAGCGTCGGCCCGCGGCTCGCCGATGTCCGCCCCGACCAGCGAGGGGATGCGCGGGGCGCGGCGGGGCGGGCCGACCACGCCGTCCTCCGGCTCGGCCGGCGGCTGCGCGGGCGGTGCCACCACCACCCGCTGCACCACCGGCTGGGGAGCGCGCGCCAGGAGCCCCCAGACGAATCCGAACAGCACCAGCACCGCGAGGCCGAGCAGGTAGAAGGCCTGGTAGCGGCCCAGCCAGGAGAGATAGGGCGCGGCGGGAACGGTGAGCGCCGCCTGCACGCCGCCGTCGAGGGGGATGAGGGCCCCGCGGACCGCGTAGCGCGCGGTGCCGCGGGGGAGCTTGCCGGAGAGCGCGGTGCCGACCAGGGGCAGGCGGACGGGGAGCACGCCGTATCCCGCCGAGGGGGCCGCGGCCCAGCGGAGGATGCGGGTGCGCTCGTCCCCCTGGGGCAGCGAGCTGGCGAGGATGCGGCCGGCCTGGAGCAAAGTGACGTCCGCGTCCACCTGGCTCTTGAGCTGCGCGGCGAAGCGGTCGTCGACCAGCGTGCCCACCACCGCGGCGGCGGGGGCACCGGGCACCCGGGCCGCGGCGAAGCGGTAGACGGCGTTGTCGAAGGCGGCGAAGGTGGGCTGGGGCATGGCCCCGCTGGCCGTCTGCGAGAGCGGGAGCTGGTTGGGATCGTCGAAGGTCTGCACCGGCCGGCCCCGGCGGGAGACGATGGCGCCCTGCGCCGTCGCCACCCCGAAGACGTCGGGCTCCGGCGAGAGCACCGCGCCCGCCGCCCGCAGCGCCCGCTCGTCGGGGCGGGCGGGGGCCTTCTGGTCCTCGCCGCGCACCGCCTCGATCAGGTCGGGCATCATCGCCACCGCCCGGGGCGCCAGGCGGGCATCGAGCAGGTCGAGCTGCCCGCGCAAGGCCGTGCTCGCGGCCGCCACCCGGGCGCGCATGGTGTCCTCCCCCATCTGCGCGATGCTCAGGGAGATGCGGGCGAGGTTGAGCGCCAGGGCCAACGCCACCACCGCTGTGAAAATCCAGATCCGGACCCTCATGCGCATGGAACAGGTATCGCCACTTCAGAGCGCGGTCAAACCCGCCTCGAACGCCCCCTCGATCAGGCCTCCAGGTCGGCCTCCCCCGCCTCGGAACCGGTGACCTCCCGCAGGATGGCCAGGGCATAGCTGCCCTTGGGGAGGGCGAAGTGGAGCGCCAGGGCGTCCTCCCCGGCGGCCTCCACCCGCAAGCCCTCCGGGGCGATGCGGTACGGCCGGCGGGCGCCTTCCATCTCCCCTCCCCCGGCCGCAAAGCAGGCCGGGTCCACCCCCGCCTCCAGAAGGACGCTCTGCTCCCGCCGCAGCGCCTCGGCGCGGGCGGCGAAGAGCGAATGGCCGGGCAAGGGGCCCGCCGGATCGACCTCGCCGGAGGCCACCCGGGGCCCCTCCGCGGCCACGTCTTCGCAGAGAAAGAGGCCGCCGGTGGCGCGCTTCTTGAGGACGTCGCCCTCGACGGCCCTGGCGAAGAGGCCGTCGGCGATGCGGGCGGTGAGGCAGCGGTTGAAGATCTCCGACTGCAAGGCGGAGAGGGCCAGGCGGCGCAGGAACCGGTCGCGCACCTGCGTCTCGCGCATGAGCAGGGCGTGCCCCAGGGCGGCGTTGTCGCCCCGCCGTCCGAAGCGCTGGGGGCCGAAGAGGTTCGCCGCTCCTCGCGCGCGCAACCGGGCGCAGATCGCGTCGGCGCGGGCCAGCCCATCGGGCACCACGCCCCGGACCACGATGCGGAAACGGTTCCCCCGCAGGTGGCCGGGCCGCAGCTTGTTGCCGTGCCGCGCGGCGGCCAGGACGCGAAAGCCCTCTCCCCGCAGGCGCAGCGCCTCCTCGGCGGGAGCCTTGCTGGCGACGCTGAACCGCTGGATGGCGACGGCGCGCTTGTCCTTCAGGCCGGCGGCCCCCACCTCGCGCTCCTTCGCGCCCAGCGCCCGGGCGATCTCCTTCGCCACTTCCGGCGTGGTCCGGCCCCGCTTCTCCACCGTGAGATAGAGGTGCTCGCCGCTGCCGGAGGGCTCGTAGAGCGGCAGCTCCTCCACGAAAAAGTCCTCCTCGCTCGCCCGGACGATGCCGGAGGTTCCCGGCAGGTCGCCGGCGAGGAGCGGGATGGGCCTCTGCTCCAGCGCGGCCATGGGGGACCCTAGCACGCACCCGCCCCGCCTCAAGGGGGCGGAGGCATCCCTTCCGGAGGCAGGCGGCGCAGCCCGAGCAACTCGCGCACCTCGGCCCGGCCGCGGATGGAGCGGAGGTCCTGGTCGTTGCGGCCCAGCACCTGGACGCGCGCCGGGTCGATCGCCGCCGCCCGGCGCAAGAGCGCGACCGCATCCTCCTCCCGGTGCTCCAGCGCGGCCGTCGAGGCGGCGTTGTAGACGCCGTCCAGAAAGCCCGGATCCGCCGCCATGGCCCGATCGAACTCGCGCCGGGCCGACGCAAGGTCGGTCGCGGCGTAGTCCTGCAGCCCGTGGACGTTGTGCAGCTCCGCCTCCGCCCGCCGGGTCGAGGCCTGGCGCAGCCCGATGGCCCGCCGCAGCGGTTCCGAGGGCAAGACCGATCCGGCGAGCATCCAGGCCGATCCTCCCCGCACCCAGAGCCCCGCCGGCACCGGGTCCCCCGCGAGCGGCATCCGGGCCATCTCGATCTCCTCGCCCCCCAGCCCGTCCGAGAGCAAGAGGACGGTGGCCGGCTGCGGGGCCCGGGCGATGCGCAACAGCAGGCAGGGCGCTCCAGTCTCCTCCGCTCCGGCCACCAGCCAGCAGCGGCTCCCGGGCACGCAATCAGGGGCCTCCTCCTTCGCTTCGGGGAAGGGGCCATATCCCTGGGCCTGGGCCGCGGACAGCGCCTCCGTCCACTCGCGTTCGACCGCGTCGGCGAGGAGCGGAACGGGCATCTTGCCTTTTTCGCGGATCCGCCGCGCCACGGCCTGTCCCCGCTCCGACGAGGCGGTGAGCAAGGTGCGCACCGGCTCGCCCGATCCCGGCCAGGCGAGCAGGGACAGCCGCGGCTCCTCGCCTTCCGCGTCCACCAGCTCGACCACGGCGGCGGCGCCGCTCTCCGACAGTCCGACGAGCGCCTGCTCGTGGATCACCGGGCGCTCCGCCGCCTCCCGGGGAAAGGTGGGCGCCATCCGCCACTCCGCGCATCCAAGGGCGCAGAAGATCAGCGCGAGACGGCGCATCGCGCACTTCTACCTTACAATCGCCCGCCCGATGCGCTGGCCGCTGCTCGAGTCGATCCGCACCCGCCTCGCCGACGAGGAGGGCACCCTGCGCAAGCAGGCGGACACCCGCATCGCGCTCTGCTACCCCAGCCCCTACCGGGTGGGGATGAGCTCGCTGGGGTTCCAGACCGTCTACCGGGAGATCCACGCGCATCCCCACGCGAGCGCCGAGCGCGCCTTCCTGCCCGACGACGTGGAGGCGTGGCGGGAGGCCCGGGTGCCGCTCTGCACCTACGAGTCGCAGCAGCCCCTGGCGCAGTTCCCCTGCCTGGCGTTCTCCGTCAGCTACGAGCTGGAGATCGCCGGCCTCTTCGAGATGCTCGAGCTCTCCGGGATTCCTCTTTTGCGCGAGCAGCGCGACGAGCGGCATCCCCTGATCGTCTGCGGCGGCCCCCTCACCTTCTCCAACCCGGTCCCCCTCGCTCCCTTCGCCGACGTGATCGCGATGGGCGAGGCCGAGGAGCTGATCCACCTCCTCTGCGACGCGCTGCTCCTTCCCCGGCACGAACTCCTCTCCCGCCTCGCCCGCCACCCCGGGTTCTACGTCCCGGGAGCGTCCGCCCGCTGGCCCGGGGTGGCGAAGGCGCAGGACGATCGCCTGCCCGCCCGCTCGCAGATCGTCACCCCGCACACCGAGCTGCGCTCGATGTTCCTCATCGAGCCCGAGCGGGGCTGCTCGCGCGGCTGCACCTACTGCGTGATGCGCCGGACCACCAACGGCGGCATGCGCACCGTCGAGCCGGAACGGGTGCTGGAGCTGATCCCTCGCTCCGCCCGGCGGGTCGGGCTGGTGGGCGCGGCGGTGACCGATCATCCCCGGATCGTGGAGCTGGTGCGGGCGCTGGCGGACGACGGCCGGGAGGTAGGCATCAGCTCCCTGCGCGCCGACCGGCTCTGCGCCCGCCCCGAGCTGGTGGCGCTATTGGCGCGTTCGGGAGCGAAGTCGCTGACCACCGCGGCGGACGGCGCCTCCGAGCGGCTGCGCGCCGCCCTCGACCGGCGCACCACCGCCGCTCAGCTCCTGCGGGTGGCGGCGCTGGCGCGCGAGGCGGGGCTGCAACGCTTGAAGCTCTATCTGATGGTGGGCTTGCCCGGAGAGGAGGACGCGGACCTCGACGAGCTGGCGGAGCTGGCCAAGGAGATCTCCCGCATCCTCCCCCTCAGCTTCGGCTGCGCTCCCTTCGTGGCCAAGCGGAACACCCCGATGGACGGAGCGCCCTTCGTCCCCGTGCCCGAGGTCGAGCGCCGCATCGCCCGCCTGCGCGCCCGGATGCGCGGCCGGGCGGAGATCCGCCCCACCAGCCCGCGCTGGGCCTGGGTGGAATACATGCTGGCCCAGGGTGGAGAGGACGCGGGCCTGGCCGCGCTCGAGGCCTGGCGCGCCGGCGGTACCTTCGCCGCCTGGAAGCGCGCCTTCCGCGATCGCGATATCCGCCCCTTCACTGCCCGCCGCGTGACCGACGGCCGCCTGCGACTGCCTCGGCTGGCGGCCTGGCCGACGGTGTGAAGCGTCAGAAGCTCCACGTCACCCCACCGCGCGCTTCCAGCAGCCGCGAACCCTCCGCCCGTCCGGCCCGCAGCGCCGCGTCGAACACCAGATCCTCGCGAAACGGCCAGATCGCGCCCGCCAGGACGGAGGCGACGTCGGCGCCGTCCCACTCGTGGGACCAGAGCGCCTCGGCGACCGGACGGACCGCCCACTGTCTTGGCCCCTCGGCGATCAACGCCGGCTCCAGGGAGAGGTGCCCGTTCCGCTCCAAAGCCGCGCCCAGGTTCAGGTGCAGGAGGACCGGGCCGGCGCCGACCGAGGCGATGCCGGTGCAGGACCCGCCCCATCCCTCGTCGTCGTGGTAGCCGGGCAGGAGCACGCCGAATTCCACCGCCACGCTGGGCCCGGCCTCCTGCTGCAAGAGGCCGGGGCGGAAGACGTGCTTGAGCGAGAGCTGCACGCCGGAGACGGAGAAGCGCGGTGCGGCGGACTGGCCCAGGGTCAGGTGATAGCTGCTCTCGAAGACGATCTCCGATCCCTTGGCGGCGCCGTAGTTGGCGATCAGCCGGGGCGCGTACTGGAGCTGGCCGCCCAGGTCGAGGAAGCCCACCGGCCCCAGCTCCAGCTCCACCTCGCGCTGAGGGGCAACGGAGGCGTCCGTGTGGTCGAAGGGCCGGTAGGCGAATGCGGCCGGAGCGACGGCCAGCGCCAGAAGGGCTAGGGTGCGGGCGATGGCCATCCTCGCTTTGCTGCTTCTCACGGCCGGCCCCGCGATCCAACTGCCCGGCGGCGAGGGCGGTATCGGCCTGGACGATCTGCAGTTCGCTCCCGCGGCCCACCGCCTGCTCGTTCCCGCCGGGCGGACGGGGAAGCTGGACCTGGTCGATCCCCGGACTTCCGCCGTCGACTCCATCGAGGGCTTCAGCAAGAGCGCCCCGGGAAAGGGCCACGGCGCGGGCACCACCTCGGCCGACGAGGGTCCGGGGGGGTTGGTCTTCGCCACCGATCGCGACGCCCGCAAGGTGGTGGCGGTGGATCTGGCCCGGCGCTCCATCGTCGCCTCGGCCCCGCTGTCCGCCTCTCCCGACCTGGTGCGCTACGTCGCCGCGGCCGGCGAGGTGTGGGTGACCGAGCCGCGGGCGAAGAGCATCGAGCGCTTCGGCTGGCGGGAGAGCCGGCTGGCGGCCGCGGGCTCCATCCAGGTCCCCGACGGCCCCGAGTCGCTGGTGGCGGACGGGGCCCGGGCGTACACCAACTCCTGGAAGGGCCAGTCGTACGCCATCGGCCTCAAGGACGGCCAGGTCTCGCCCTTCGCCAACGGCTGCGGGGGCGCGCGCGGCCTCGCCCTGGACGCGGAGCGGGGCCTGCTCTTCATCGGCTGCGCGGAGGGCAAGGTCACCTCCATCTCCCTGAAGAGGCTCCAGCCGGTGGGCAGCGCCCCGACGGGCAAGGGCGTGGACCTCATCGCCTACGCTCCGAGGCTGCGGCGCCTCTACGCGCCGGCGGGCGAGACGGCGAGCATGACCATCATCGCCGTCGCTGACGACGGGACGCTCGAGGCCCTGCGCAGCGAGCCCGCCGCGCCCGGCGCGCATTGCGCCGCCACCGACGGCGAGGGCACCGTCTGGGTGTGCGATCCCGGCCAGGGGCGCCTGCTCGTCTTCCACGACGCGAGGTGAGCGCGCCCCTTGCGAGGGCAGCGGCGCGCCGTTAGGGTGCCGCCTCCATGCCCGCCCTGCAGATCTGCTACCACGACCACTGTTTCGACGGGGTCGCCTCCGCCGCCACCTTCCTCCGCTTCTACCGGGAGAAGGTGAAGCCGGGCGTCGCCGAGGTTTCCTTCAAGGGCATGGCCCACCGCGCCGGACAGCTCTTCGGCGAGGACGCCTTCGCGGGCGAGGAGAACGCGGTGGTGGACTTCCGCTTCTCCGCCGATCCGCGGCTCACCTGGTGGTTCGATCACCACCAGAGCGCCTTCGAGACCCCGGCGGACGAGCAGGCCTTCAAGGCCGACAAAAGCGGCCGCAAGTTCTGGGATCCCACCGCGAAGAGCTGCACCCGCTTCCTCGCCCGCACGGTGGAGGCGCGGTTCGGCTGGGATCCTTCGCCGCTGCGCGAGCTGATCGACTGGGCGGAAATGATCGACGGCGCCCTCTTCCCCGATCCGCAGATGGCGGTGGGGCTGGCCGATCCCGCCATGCAGCTCATGCTCCTGATCGAGGCCACCAGGGACCCGGGGCTCTGCCCTCGCCTGATCCGCGAGCTCTCCACCCGGCCGCTGACGGAGGTGCTGGGCGAACGCTGGGTGACCGAGCCGCTGCAGCCGCTGCTCGCCCGGCACCACCAGGTGGTGCACCTGGTGACGGGCCGCATCCGCCTCGACTCCGGGGTGGCGACCTACGATCTGGCCGACCTGGGCGTGGACAACGTGAACAAGTTCATCGCCTACGCCGCCGACCCCTCGACCCTCTACACCGTCTCGGTCTCCCGGGGCCCGAACCGCAGCAAGATCTCCCTGGGCTCCAATCCCTGGAAGCAGGACCAACGCCGGCACAACCTGGCCCGCATCGCCGAGCGCTACGGCGGCGGCGGCCACCCGGCGGTCGCCGCCATCTCCTTTCCTCCCGACCGCCTGGAAGAGGCGCGCGCCGCAGCCGCCACCATCGCGGCCGAGCTGCGGCGGGCGCCTTAGGCTGCGATTACTTCTTCGTCTCCGCCTGCGCTTCCTTCTTCGCGTCGCCAGGCTTGGCGATGTACTCCACGTCGACGTCGAGCTTGACCTCGTCCGAGACGATCACGCCGCCGCTCTCCAGGGTCTTGTTCCAGTTCAGGCCCCAGTCGGAGCGCTTGAGCTTTCCCGAAGCGCTGGCGGCGTAGATCGTGGTGCCGAACGGCGTCTTCACGGGCTGATCAGTGAAGGCCACGTCCAGCGTCACCGGCCTGGTGGTGCAGTGCATGGTGAGGTCGCCGGTCACCTTGTACTTGTCGCCGCTCTCCTTCTCCACCTTGTTCGACTTGAAGGTGATCTCCGGGCAGCGGGGCGCGTCGAAGAAGTCGGGCGACTTGAGGTGCGCGTCGCGCTTCTCGTTGTTGGTGTTGATGCTGCCGGTGTCGATCTTCATCTCCACCGTGCTCTTCGCGGGGTCCTCCCGATCCCAGTGGAGCGTGGAATGGACCTTGGTGAACTCGCCGCGGACGGTGGTCACCACCATGTGCTTGACGGAAAAC
Organism: Myxococcales bacterium; assembly: GCA_035498355.1. Classification (GTDB taxonomy): domain Bacteria; phylum Myxococcota; class Myxococcia; order Myxococcales; family 40CM-4-68-19; genus 40CM-4-68-19. Next base: position 11,331 of record DATKAG010000034.1, read on the forward strand.
CCTGCGCTGGTGTGCGCCGGGTCGCCTTCCAGGGTGAGGGGCGCCGCGGCGAACAAGGCTGCGAGAACGAGCGTCATCGTCGTCTATCTCCTTGATTGGTCAAGCGATTTGCCAGAGCGTTACAACCGAAGCCGGGTCTCCGCCAGAGGCGCGGTAGGTCTCGAGCGCCCGCTCGGCGAGCGTACGGCCGGGGTCTAG
>DATKAG010000035.1:0-2327 GCA_035498355.1 Myxococcales bacterium
GACCTGTTCGCGGGTCTTCCAGTAGTCGATTACCTGCTGCTCGTAACGGAGGGTGCCCTGGCAGTCGCCGGCGAAGGCGTAGGACATGGCGAGGGCGCGGCGGGCCGAGGCCTTGGCCGCCGGGTCGGCGGCCGAGTCGACGGCGGCCTGGAAGATCGGACGGGCCTCCTGGAAGCGGCCCTCGAGGTCGAGCTGAGCGGCGGTGCGCAGCGCGGGCGAAGGAGCGCGCGGGGCGGCGAGCGTGCCGGGCTGCTGCTGGGCGCGCAGGGCGTGCGGCGCGAGCGCGGCGGGACCGGCAAGGACGAGCGCTGCGAGCAGGGGTGGCAGGAGGGTGCGGATCATCGTCGCCTCGTCGGTGTTGCAGGTGACTGGGAGCCCGGTGGGCCGTGCCTCTGCGCGCCACGGTAGGGGCAGGCCGGAGGTAACGTTGTTACAGGCGTGGGACAAGGACGTTGTGATCGGCGAGTCTGCGGGCCCCAGACTCTTCCCCTGCGTAGGAGTATGGCCTACGGTAGGTTTGGGCAGAGGTTAGTTCGCAAACAATCCAGAGGACGCATGGTGCAGCGGGGTCAGCCAACTGCGGCGCAGCTGGCGGGCATCATCTCGATTGCGGCGGACGCGATCATCGCGGCGGACGCGGAGCAGCGGATCACGTTCTTCAACGAAGGCGCGGAGCAGATCTTCGGGTACCGGAGCACGGAGGTGATGGGCGAGCCGCTGGAGCTGCTGTTGCCGGAGCGGTTCCGGGCGGGGCACGCGGGGCACCTGCGGGCGTTCGGGGCGGAGGCGGGGGCGGCGGCCCGGCTGATGGGCGAGCGGCATGAGATCGCGGGCCGGCGCAAGTCGGGTGAGGAGTTCCCGGCGGAGGCTTCGATCTCGAAGGTGGAGGGTGAAGCGGGGCCGCTCTTCGCGGTGGTGCTGAGGGACGTGACGGAGCGGAAGCGGTGGGAGGCGAACGAGCGTCGCCTGATCGAGGAGCGGGTGGCGCGCGCGGCGGCGGAGTCGTCGGAGCAGCGGGTGCGGGTGCTGGCGGAGGCGGGTGAGATCCTGACGGGGTCGCTGGAGCACCGTGCCGTGCTGGTGGAGCTGGCGGACTTCCTGACGCGCACGGTGGCGGACTACGCGGTCACGTACCTGCTGGAGGAGGATGGCGTGATCCGCCGGGTGGCGGCGCGGCACGCGGACCCGGCGATGAAGAACGTGGTGGAGGATCTGCTGGCGCTGTATCCGCCCCGACTGGAGGATCCCTTCGGCGCCGGGGCGGCGATGCGCACGCGGCTGCCGATCCTGGCGCGGGACATCGACGACGAGCTGCTACAGCGCTCCGCGCAGGACCGGCTGCATTTGCAGATCCTGCTACGGCTCCGGCCGCGCTCGAGCATCGTGGCGCCGCTGGTGGCGCGCGGGCGCGTCATCGGTGCGCTGGCGGCTGCGACCACCGACGGTGGGCGGCCGCAGTACGACGAGGCGGACAAGACACTGCTCACCGAGCTGGCCCGGCGCGCGGCGCTGGCCGTGGACAACGCCCGCCTGCTGCTGGAAGCGCACGAGGGCAACCGCGCCAAGGCCAAGTTCCTGGCCACCATAAGCCACGAGCTGCGCACCCCGCTGAACGCCATCTTCGGCTACGCCGACCTGCTGGTGACCGGGACGCACGGGGAGATCAACGAGAAGCAGCGCCAGAGCCTGGGCAGGATCATGATCAGCGCCCGGCACCTGGTGACGCTCATCGAGGAGATCCTGCAGTTCACGCGGCTGGAGGCGAGCCGGGAGACGGCTCGGCTGGAGGAAGCCAACGTGGCCCTGGTGGCGCGGGAAGCGGCGGATATGGCGCGCCCGGCGATCGGGGCCAGGGGACTGAGCCTGGACGTCGTGCTCCCTGCCGACACCGTGACCGCTCACACCGACGCGGGGCGCGTGCGCCAGATCCTGGTCAACCTGCTGGACAACGCGACGAAGTTCACGGAGGAGGGCACGATCCGGCTCGAGCTGGGCACGCTGCCGGACGGCGTCGCCCTGCGCGTGGCGGACAGCGGCATCGGCATCGCCCCGGAGCACCTGGAGCGCATCTTCGAGCCCTTCTGGCAGGTGGACCAGGGCATAACGCGCCGCGTGGGCGGGACGGGGTTGGGGCTGGCGGTGAGCCGGCGGCTGGCCCGGCTGCTGGGCGGCGAGCTCACGGTGGCGAGCACGCTGGGGCTGGGCTCGATCTTCACGCTGACGCTGCCGGTGAGCGGCAGCGACGGCTAAGGAGAGGAGGCCTCGCCGGGAGGAAGGGCGAGCGCCAGCACGGCGTCCCGCAGGGGCCGGTCACATTGCGGCGGGTG
>DATKAG010000036.1:0-2942 GCA_035498355.1 Myxococcales bacterium
CAGGTGCTCGCTCTCCATGCGGACCAGATCCATCGCTACGGCGGGTCGCTGGGCATTCGCGACCTCGGCCAGCTGCAGTGGAAATGGCTGCCGCCTACCTGTTTCATCTCACCCGGAACCATCCCTTTGTGGACGGCAACACGCGGATCGGTCTCGCGGCCGCCATCGGGTTTCTCGGTCTCAACGATCTCTGGCTGGAAGCGGATCCCGATGAGCTCCAGGAAATGGTCTTCCAGGCCGGGCGCGGGGAGATCGGCAAGCCGGAGATCGCCGTCTTCTTGCGCGATCGTTGCAGCCCTCTCACTTGAGCAAATCGCGCGCCAGCCGGCACTGCGGGGCCGCTTCGCAGCGGACCACGATGGGCGCACCGCCCTTCACCGCGTAGATCTCCTGGCAGCCCGGGACCAGCGTGGACGGCCGGAGGCGGAAGTCGATCCCGCCGCGCAGCCACTCCGCCCAGCCCACCGTCCCGTCGCAGTCCAGATCGCGCCAAAGCTCCGGCACGTCCCCCTCGCGCGCCAGTTGCACAGCGCGGATCCCGCTGAGGAGGAAGAAGAGGACGGGCGCCCCGAGGATGACCAGGAGCAGCAGGCGCTTCTTCAGGGAAGTCAGTTCTCGATCCGGTAGTTCGGGGCTTCCTGCGTCACCTGCACGTCGTGCACGTGGCTCTCCCGCAGGCCGGCGGCGGTGATGCGCACGAACTTCGCCTTGGTGCGCAGCTCCTCCACCGAGCGGCAGCCGGTGTAGCCCATGCCGCTGCGCAGGCCGCCCACCAGCTGGAAGACGTTCATCGCCAAAGGCCCCTTGTACGGCACCCGCCCTTCGATGCCCTCGGGGACCAGCTTGAGGTCCTCCGCCTCCTCCTGGAAGTAGCGGTCGCGCGAGCCCTTCTTCATCGCCCCCAAGGAGCCCATCCCCCGGTACGACTTGTAGGAGCGGCCCTGGAAGAGGATCACCTCGCCCGGCGCCTCCTCGGTGCCGGCGAAAAGCGAGCCGATCATCACCGTGTGCGCCCCCGCCGCCAGCGCCTTGACGATGTCGCCGGAGTACTTGATCCCGCCGTCGGAGATGCAGGGGACGCCGTGGCGCGCCGCCGCCCGCACGCAACTGTCGATGGCGGTGATCTGCGGGACGCCCACTCCCGAGACCACCCGGGTGGTGCAGATCGATCCCGGCCCCACCCCCACCTTCACCCCGTCGGCTCCCGCCTGGCAGAGGGCGGCGGCGCCCTCGCCGGTGCCCACGTTGCCCGCCACGATCTCGATGCCCTTGAAGTTCCGCTTCAGGTCCCGCACCGCGTCCAGCACCCCGCGGGCGTGCCCGTGGGCGGTGTCCACCGCGATCACGTCGGCGCCCGCCTGCAAGAGCGCGTGCACCCGCTCGTCCCGGTCGGGACCCACGCCCACCGCGGCGCCCACCAGGAGGCTCCCCTTCTCGTCCTTGGCGGCGCTGGGATGGGCCCGGGTCTTCTCGATGTCCTTGATGGTGATCAGGCCCTTGAGCTGGTACTTGTCGTCCACCACCAGGAGCTTCTCGATGCGGTTGCGGTGGAGCAACTCCTTGGCATCGTCCTGGGAGATGCCCTCGCGGCAGGTGATCAGGTCGCGGGTCATCATCGCCTCGACCTTCTGCTCCAGGTTCTTCTCGAAACGCAGGTCGCGGTTGGTGAGGATGCCCACCAGGTGCCCGTTCTTCGTCACCGGGATGCCGCTGATCTCGTGCTGCCGCATCAGCGCCACCGCCTTGTGCACCGGGGCGTCGGGCTCGATGGTGACGGGGTCCACCACCATCCCGCTCTCGTACTTCTTGACCTTGGTCACCTCCAGCGCCTGCTGCTGGATTCCCATGTTCTTGTGGATGAACCCCAGCCCGCCCTCCTGGGCCATGGCGATGGCGGTGCGCGCCTCGGTGACCGTGTCCATGGCGGCGCTCACCAGGGGGATGCGCAGCCGGATGTTGCGGGTGAGCTGGGCGCTGACGTCCACCTGCCGGGGCAGGACCTCGCTCTCCGCGGGGAGGAGGAGGATGTCGTCGAACGTGAGGGCCAGCGGCAAATCGGAATCGATCATCCAGGGCTCCGGTAAGCCGGCCAGTGTAGCCGCCAGCTTTCCGCCCGGCAACGCCGGCTGGTTCCCTCAGGACCTGCGGACGCCGGCGGGGCGATCGAGCCCGCCCTCCAGGCTCTTGAGCGGGACGGCGGGCGGGGTGCTGACGGGCAGGCCCCGGCGGATGCGCGAGCGCCGGCGCAGCGAACGGAAGAGGAAGTAGACGACGCCCAGGCCGACGATGATGGCGAAGGCGGCGATCTGCGCCTGCGCGGACCAGGCCATCACCCGCTCCAGCATCTTCCGCCCGTGCTTGCGCGAGTACCAGCCCAGGTAGACCCAGGCGGGGGCGGAGACGCAGGCGGCGAGGCCGTCGAAGGTGATGAACTTCCAGTAGGGCACGCCGGTGGAACCGGCCACGAAGTAGGTGACCGCGCGCAGGCCGGGAACGAAGCGGGCCGCCATGATGAACTTGGGGCCGTGCTTCTCGAAGAGGGCGATGATGCGCTGCACCTGCTCGCCGGGGATGTGGCGCCCCAGCCGGGTGTCCAGGAGGCGCTCGCCGTACGTCTGGCCGGCGTGGAAGATGATGCTGTCGCCGATGAGGATGCCGGCGAGGCCGGTGACCATCATCAAGGGCAGCGATCCGCTGCGCCCGATCAGCCATCCGCCGGCGATCAGCGGCACGTCCTCGGGCAGCGGCACGCCCAGCCCGCAGGTGATGAGCACGAAGAGGACGCCGATGTACGCGGCCGGCCCATGAAAGTTGGTGAGAAAGTGGAAGAGCCAGTCCTTCAGGCCGCACCCCGATGTGGGACGTTCGTCCGAGCGTAATCGGTCCGCCGCGCCGGCCGCAAGTTCGGCGCGGAACCGCTAGGTCTGTCTCTTGCTGATCTG
>DATKAG010000037.1:0-8370 GCA_035498355.1 Myxococcales bacterium
GCCTTCGTCTCCGACCACATCGAGACGCTGCACGAGCAGCGCATCCTCCTGCGCGGCGTGGCCGAGCGGGCGGGCATCGCCCGTTACGAGGTGGCGAACGCCCTCAACGACTCCCGCCTCTTCGCCCGGGCCCTCGCTCGCCTGGTACGCCAAGCTCTCGAATCAGCGCCCGTTTTGGCGCTGCCGCCAGCCCGCTGACACCCCTGCGACGGATTCGTGCTACGCAGGTGCGGCCCCCTATGGAGCGACCCGCGCCCGCGCCGGCACCGAGCGGCGTGCCGCCTCCGGCACCGAGCTCCGAGCCGCCTCCCCCGCCGGCTCGCCCACCCGCCCGCTGGAGATCCAGAAGAAGAAGCCCACCGCGGTGATGATGGTGGGCAGCTACTCCGGCCTGGGGATCCACTCGCTGCTCACGGTGATGAAGCTCTTCCCCCGCTACTTCGCCAACGTGGTCTTCATGTCGGTGGGCGTGGTGGACAGCGCCACCTTCCAGGGCATCGAGGAGGTGGACCGGGTGCGGGAGCAGACCGAGGACGCGCTGCGCAAGTACCAACGAGACCGCCTGCCAGATGCAGCGCCGCCTCCAGTTCGCCGGGCTCCCCATGGTGGTGCTGCCGGTGCGGGTGCTGGAGTAGATCCGCAAAAGCGTGCTCGTGCCCGCCCTCGTTTTCGCGGCCGATTTTCGTACCGGTGCCGTATCGTGTCCCCGGAACTCCGGACAGCCGGCTACCGCCGCTTCTCCACCAGGCGGATGCTCACCGGGCCGCCCGCGACCTCCTCCAGTAGATCCGCCTTCTTCCGGGCCGACCAGACTTCCAGATCGCTGCCCTTCTCCGCTGCCACCGCGATCTGCACCGCCTTCCCCCGGCGGCGGACGGTGAGCGAGCGGACGTGGCGGCGGTGTCCGCGATCGAGGCCGTCGGCGACGCGGAGCAGCGCGGCCAGGCGGCGCACCACCTGCCGCTCCTTGGGGGTGAGCCGCTGGAACTCCTGGTGGCTTTCCTTGGGCGAGCTGCGCCGGTGGTAGCGGGCGATGGTGGCGATCAGCTCGCGCTCGCGGTCGGTATAGCCGGGCAGGTCCGCGTGGTAGAGCAGGTAGTACGTGTGCTTGTGGTGCCGGTTGTAGGAGACGAAGGCGCCCACGTCGTGCAGCATGGCCGCGGCGTGCAGGAGCGCGCGCTCCTCCTCCCCTCCGTGGTGCAAGGAGTGGAGCTGGTCGAAGAGCGAGAGGCTGAGCTGGGCCACCTGCTCGGCGTGCTCTTCCCGGTAGGCGCAGCGCCGTCCGAAGGCGCGCAGGCCGTCGAGCACCACGCTCTCCTGGTGCAGGTGGCCGCGGCGGCGCGCCTTGCGCCGGATCAGGTCGGCCATCAGCCCGTCGCGCAGGCCGCGCTGGGTGACCGCCATCTCCTCCACCCGCAGGCGGCGCATCACCCCTTCGCAGATGGAGGCGCCGGCGTAGATGATGTCGTTGCGCTGCTCGTCCACCCCCCACTTGCGCCGCTCGCGGGCGGTGGAGTCGCGCAGGCGCTGCAGCACCTCGCGGACCTGCTCGTAGCTCACCGGCATGCTGGTGTCCGTATCCCGGCCGGCGAACCGGCGGGCAAGCTGGGCCACCGCCCCGGTGGTGCCGGCGGCGCCGATGATCCGCCGGTGGCGGCCGATGAGGAGCGGGTCGACCTGGAGGAGGGCGTCGTCCACCGCCTCCTCGATCAGCTTCGCCTCCTTGCGGGTGAGCGGGTCGTTGCGGACGAAGAACTCGGTGAGGCGCACAGAGCCGAGCTGCAGGCTGGAGGCCGATTCCGGCTCCTCGCCGCGGGCGGAGATGATCTCGGTGGAGCCGCCGCCGATGTCGAGGAGCAGCGACCGCTCGGAGGGCGACTCGCCCTGGAGCACGCCCAGGCAGACCAGGCGCGCCTCCTCGGCGCCGCTGATCACCTCCAGGCCCACCCCGGCGCGCTCGCGGATGGCGCGGATGAGCGCCGCCCGGTTGGAGGCCTCGCGCACGGCGCTGGTGGCCACCACCCGCACGTGCTCGGCCCCGGCCCGCTCGGCCAGGCGGGCGAATCGCTCCAGCGCCTCCGCGGTGCGGCTGATGGCCGCGGCCGCCAGGCGGCCGGTGCGGAAGACCTGCTCTCCCAGGCGGACGGCGGCCCGGTCCTCGGCGAGCACGTGGGCCGGGCCGCTGGACGCCACCTGGGCGATCTGCAGGCGGACGGCGTTGGAACCGAGATCCACCACCGCCAGCACGTTGGGGAGGCGGCGCTGCTTCACGCCCTGGGCTCCATCAGGAAATCGAGGATGGAGGGAATCTCCGGCAGGACGTCCACCGGTCGGCGGGAGTGGTCGGTGTCGACGTGCACCACCCGGGCGGCGGGAAAGCTGCGCTTGTAAGCGTTGACGTGGGTGGGCTCGTTGTCGAACGCGCAGGCCATGCCGCGCATCTCCAGGAGACGGGCGTGGCAGATCTCCTTCCAGCGATCGTCGTCGTCGGCCAGGTCGGGCTTCATCCACAGTTGCACCGCCTTGCCGTCGGGGAGGGGGAAGCCGGCGCGGCCGAAGCTGTCCAAAGTGCCTTCCGACATCCCCAGGTGGCGGCCGGTGACGTAGAGGATCTCCGCCCCGGCGGCGAGCGCGGCCTGCAGATACTCGCTGGCGCCGGCCACCGGCGTGTCGTCGCGGCAGTATTCGCTGGTGAAGAAGCGCTCGCTCCAGAAGGTGCGCAGCGATTCCATCGCGGCGAGGATTTCGGAAGCGTCCAGCCCCAGCAGATCGAGCGTCTCGCCCAGGTCCCAGGAGACCACCTCCTTCTCGGAGCAGGCGGCCAGGCGCCCGTCGCCGCGCAGCGCGCCCCACTCGCGCACGATGCGCGCCTGCCGCGTCTTGTTCATCAGCAGGGTGCTGTCGAGATCGAAGGCGGCCACCGGCTGGCTCGGCCGGATGGCCCGCAAGGCGGCGCGGAGGACCCGGGTCTGCTCTTCCCGCCGGGCGCGGGCTCCGAAGGGAATGCCGTTCGCCATCGACCAAGGGAGGAGTAGCAGACGGTGCGGGGGTGGGAAAGGCGGTTCTTCGCGGCGGAATCAGGGTTCTTTCCGGCGCGCTCCCGAAGGGGGCGGCGGCTTGGCCCGGCACTGGCAAAGGACCGGGGGCCCTTGCAGGCCGGCCCTGGGGGGTGGCGTCGTGGGGAAGGTTGGAAAGTGGGCACTGGCGCTGGCGGTCTGCGGCGCGGCGTACTGCGCGAAGGGCCACGATCAGGTGGTGTCGAGCGTCGGTCCCGACGGGGGCCAGACGGATTCGGGCCCGGACGCAGGCCCGCCGGATGCGGGGCCGCCCGACGCCGGACCCCCGGATGCCGGCCCGCCTGACGCCGGCCCGCCTGATGCAGGACCCCAGGAAGGTTCGGTGATCTTCGGCACCGCCGGACCCTGGGCCATCGCCAACGCCAGCTACGGCTTCTCCGACGGGATCGAGGAGTCCCCGGTGGTGGCGGTTTCCTCCGACGAACCGGTGGTCACCAAGGACGGCGGCGTCTCCCAGGACCTCTGGGTGGCCACGCACAACGCCCTCTATCTCCTGAAGCCGGGCGACAAGACCTTCAAGCGCTTCGATGCGCGCGACGGGCTGCACCTGCAGGGCAACGCGGTCACGTACTGCGCCGATCTCAACTTCCAGGGCGGCGACAGGACCTGCCGGCCAGGCTCCGCCGCCGATCCCGGTATCTCCACCATCGTGGGCGGCGGGCCCAACGAGGTCTTCGTCGGCTACTGGAGCTTCCACGACTGGAACGACCCGAACGACGGCAACTGGTTCGACGTCTACAGGCACATGGGGAAGATCGACCGGGTGCGGCTGAAGGCGGACGGGACGCTGGACGTGGTGCGCTTCGACCTGGTGGCCGGCAACAGCCCGGAGTTCTGGCACGACCGCACCATCTACCGGATGGTCTACGACCACTTCATCCACAAGCACGAGCTCTTCGTCGGAACCGAGCACGGGATCGACAAGCTCTCGCCCGACAAGTGGTTCGAGCCAAACGCGCACTGGCCCTTCAACGACAACCTCTACTGGATGTCGGACCACCTCCACCCGGTCAGCTGCAAGCAGGAGAAGTGCACAGGCGACGACGGGAAGGACACCCAGATGATGGGGGAATGGCGCGGGCTGGCCATCGCGCCGGACGGGGATCTCTGGGTGGGCGGAAAGTGGAGCGCCGGCAAGATCATCTACACGCCGCTGAACGCGGAGCTGGAGGCCGACGGGACCCCGACCGCGGAGGGCAAGACGGGCTGGTACCAGCGGGGCGGGGATGCGTTCCGCTACAGCCTCGGCTTCCAGTTCTGCGGGACCTCTGGCCAGAGGAAGGAGTGGCAGGACGGCACGGGATGGGTTCCCGCCTCCTGCTCGCCCTATTCCGGAACGCCGCCGGTGTTCTGGCCGCCGGAGCCGGGAGATCCGGTGAGCATCAGCGCCGTCGCCGTGACGCCTGACGGGACAAGCTGGTGGGCGAGCGGACCCTTCGGCGCAGATCCCGCCTACGGCCTGGCCTCGTTCGATGGACACACGTTCACCTATTACGACCCGATCGGGAACGCGGGAATGTCCGAGTACAACGTCGTCGACATGGTGGCGCTGCCCGATGGCCGGCTGGTCCTCGCCTCGGAGGGAACTGGCCTCACCTTCTGGAATCCGGCGAAGAAGACCCACACTTCGCTGCGCGCCGGCAAGGATCTGCCGGACGACCACATCGTCAGTCTCGAGCTGGATACGATGGTCGATCCGCCCGCGCTGCACGTCGCGACGCGGGGAGGAGTTGCGGTGTTGAGAGTGCTCCCTTGAGGATCCGCCCTCAAGGGCTGGCGGGATCGGCCTGCACCATCCCCGGCGCGGCCAGGTAGCTCCTCGCCTGCAGGAATCCGGGCTGCGCGTCGACCGCCTCCGCCAGCGCTCCGCGCGCGCCGGCCCGGTCGCCCATGCCTTCCGCCGCGTACGCCTCCACCAGCGCAGCGAGGGGGACGAACCGCTTCTCCCGCGCCCTCTTCGCCTGCTTGCGGGCGGCGATGAAGCGGCCGCGGGCCGCCAGCGTCAAGGCCCAGCCGGCGCGGGCCAGGCCCATCCGCGAGTCCGACTGCAGCGCCGCCCGGCACGCCCGCTGCGCGGCCGCCAGGCGATCCGCGGGCAAGGTGAAATCCAGCCCCACGCGCAACGGCTGTCCCATGAGCTGCAGCTCGCAGAGCGCCGCCTGCTCCAGTGCGGCCGCGCTTCCCGTCAGAGGTCCGGGCGCGAGGTGCACGGGGAAGAGGTCGAGCCCCGCCTTGTACGCCAGCATGGGCAGCGCGCCCCGCGCTCCCTCCTCCCGGGCCACGCCGATCTGCTGCCCGTCCGCCACCCTCTTGCGGCGCGCCTCGACCCGCCAGCGCCCTTCCTGCAGCCAGACCTCCCCTTCCACCACCTCCGTCGCCCCCAGCGCCCGCGCCAGCTCCAGGGCGTGCGCCGGCATCGCCGGATCGTCGAGGAGCAGGTTGCGCCGGTCGAGCTCGCCGGCGAGCTGCTGCAGGGTGAAGAAGCGATCCTGGTTCGTCTGCACCACCACGTCGATGATCGCCTCGGCCACCGCCAGCCCGGCCGCCGGAGGCGCCTCGCCCTTGCGCGACGGCGGGACCACCAGGACGGTCTCCGCGGCGAGCAGCACGGCGAAGAGCGCGCTCATCCGTCGGATGCTACCAAGGCGATCGAGGGCGGGGTAATTTCCGGCCGTGGCGATCGGCACGGCTTTTTCCCTCGCTTTTCTCCTTCTCGGCTCGGGGCTCACGCGCATCCGCGCCCAGGGCGAGATCAGATGGGCGGGAGACCTCCAGGGTGGGGAACCGTACGTGTTCCGGGACCCGCGCGATCCCGCGAAGCTGGTGGGTTTCGAGGTGGACCTGATGGACGCGCTCGCGCGGCGCCTCGGCCTCCCCGCGCGCTTCGTGCAGAACGACTGGTCGAACCTGGTGCCCTCGCTGGAGCGGGGCGACTTCGATCTGATCGTGAACGGCCTGGAGGACACGGCGGCCCTGCGCGGGCGCATCCTCCTCTCCCGGCCCTACTTCACCTTCGCCGAGCAGTTGGTGGTGCGGAAGGGATCGACCCTGCGCACGCTGGATGCGTTGAAGGGGCACCGGGTGGGAACGCTGGCCTCGTCGCTGGCGCACCAGATCCTCCGCTCCCGCCCGGGGATCGAGGGGGTGCTCTACGGCGGGCAGGAGGAGCCGTATCTCGATCTCCAGCTCCACCGCACCGACGGGGTGCTGCTCGACTCGGTGATCGCCGCCCGTTACGGGCTCACCAAGCCCGACCTGGAGATGGCGGATCCCGACGTGGCGCGCGGAACGTACGTGATCGGGCTGCGCAAGGGCGACGATGATCTCTTGGTGAAGGTGAACTCCATCCTCGAGGGGCTGGAGACGGACGGCGAGTTGAAGCGCATCGACGAGCGCTGGCACCTTCCCGTGCTGCCAGCGGCGGCCGCCGCCAGCTCCCCTCCCGCTGACGAGCCTCCGCCCGCCACCGTCGACCTGGCGCAGGTGATCCTCTTCCTCCAGGGCGCGGGCCTGACGGTGATCATCTCCTTCCTCGCCATGGCGCTGGCGGTGCCGCTGGGGCTGTTGCTGGCGCTGTCCCGGATGTACGGGCGAGCGCCGGTCCGCCTCCTCTCCCACGCCTACGTGGAGCTCTTCCGGGGGACGCCGGTCCTCCTGCAGCTCTACATCCTCTATTACGGCATCGCTCCCCTGGTGCACCTGTCCGCGCTGGCCGCCGCCATCCTGGGCCTGGGGCTGAACTACGGCGCCTACGAATCGGAGGTGCACCGGGCCGCGCTCCAGTCCGTTCCCCCCGGCCAGGGCGAGGCGGCGGCGGCCCTGGGCTTCTCCCGCTGGCAGGCGCTGCGGCTGGTGCTCCTTCCCCAGGCGCTGCGCACGGCGCTGCCGGCGATGACCAACGACCTGATCGCGCTCCTCAAGGACAGCTCGCTGGTCTCGGTGATCACCGTGGTGGAGCTGACCAAGCAGATGACCATCACCGCCGTGGACGTGCGTTCCTGGGCGCTGCCCGGAGCGCTCTGCGCCGGGCTCTACCTCTTGATGAGCTACCCCTTGGCCCGGCTGGCGGCGCGGCTGGAGGCCCGGCTGCAGGGCCCGGTCGAGCAGGCCGTGGCGGTGGCCGCCACATGATCCTGCGCGTGCGCGCCCTCTCCAAGTCGTACCAGGGCCGGCCGGCGCTCTCGGGCATCGAGGCGGAGGTGGAGAGGGGCGAGACCATCGCCCTGGTGGGCCCCAGCGGCGGGGGCAAGAGCACGTTGCTGCGCTGCCTGAACGGGCTCACTTCCTTCGACGAGGGGGAGGTGCAGATCGCGGGCCTCTCGCTCGCACCGCGCACCAGTCCCGACGATCCGGCGCTGCGCCCCTTGCGGGAGCGGGTGGGGATGGTGTTCCAGGGCTTCCATCTCTTCCCTCACCTCAGCGCCCTGGCGAACATCACGCTCGCCCCCGCGCACGTCCGGCGCGAAGAGCGCGAGGCGGCCGAACAGCGCGCCCGGGCGCTCCTGCAGCGGGTGGGCCTGGGCGACCGCGGCGACGCCATGCCCGCGCAGCTTTCCGGAGGCCAGCAGCAGCGAGTGGCCATCGCCCGCGCCCTGGCCATGCAGCCGGAGATCCTGCTGCTCGACGAGCCCACCAGCGCCCTCGACCCGGAGATGCGGGGCGAGGTGCTCAACGTCCTGCGCGATCTGGCGGGCGCCTGCACCATGCTGGTGGTCACCCACGAGATGTCCTTCGCCCGGAACGTCGCCACCCGCATCTGGGTCTTCGACCAGGGCCGCCTGGTCGAGGACGGCACCCCGGAGCAGGTGACCGAGCACCCGCGCAGCGACCGCGCCCGCTCCTTCTTCCGCCCTAGTGGGTAAAGCGGATCTTCCACACCATCCAGAGCGCTTCGGCCACGATGCGGCGGCTCATCTTGCTCTGGCCGACGCGGCGATCGACGAAGGTGATGGGCACCTCCTCCACCCGGAAGCCGCGGCGGATGGCGCGCCAGGTGAGCTCGATCTGGAAGGCGTAGCCGCTGGAACTGACGGAGGGGAGATCGATGCCCTCCAGCACCTTGCGCCGGAAGCACTTGAACCCGCCGGTCAGGTCGCGGACAGGGAGGCCGAGGATGGTGCGCGCGTACAGGCTGCCGCCGCGGCTGAGCAGCCTGCGGCCGAGTCCCCAGTTCACGGTGGAGCCGCCGGGGACGTAGCGGCTGCCCAGCACCAGGTCGGCGTCGGAAGCAAGCAGCGCCGGCAGCCGCCCGGGGTCGTGGGAGAAGTCGGCATCCATCTCCAGGATCCGCCCG
>DATKAG010000038.1:0-5292 GCA_035498355.1 Myxococcales bacterium
ACGAAGCGGAGCTCGACGGTCGCCGCCCCCCCGGGCAGGGCCACTCCCAGGGCGGCGAGATCCGCTTCCACGACCGGGGCGGCACGGCCGTTCACCGTGGCGCGCCAGCCGGGGTCGAAGTGCTCGCCCACCACCAGCAGGCCCGGACCCCGGGCGCGCACCGCCATGCGCTCCGGCGAGGTCCGCTCGAGCTGCGCCGGGGCCGCCGTGCCTTCCAGGAGCGGAGGCAGGCCATCGCCGCGCACCACCGCCTGGCGGCGCACGTCGAACCCCGGCGCGGCCACCTGGGCGATGCCCTCGTCCACCGTCGCCACCCGGGCGGCGCGCGCCGCCACGAATGCCCGGGGGAAGACCGGGTACTCGCGAACCCAGTACCCGAACCCGACCCGGTGGAAGTTGCGCAGCCGGGCCTGCGCCGGGCTGAAGGAGTCGGGCATCTCCACCGCGAAGCGGACGCCGAAGAGGTTGAAGTACGTCTCCGGAGTCTCGCGGATGCCGTGCGCGTAGGCGGGGTCGGAGGCGGAGAAGTACGGCGACATCCCCTCGATCCCCGCCACCGAGTTGAACTGGGGCAGGAGCGCCTGCGCCATGCTCACCGTCACGGCCACCCGGGGGGCGAACCCGGCGAGGAGCATGGGATCCCGGTCGTTGACGAACAGCCTCCAGCGCCCGGCGCTGGGGCCGGCCCGGGCCCGGAGCCGCTCCGCCAGGTCCCAGGGTCCGCGCACCACCTCGACCGGCGCGGAGTAGAGCAGCCCGCCGCAGGAGGCGAACACCGAGGCCGCGCAGCACAAGGCCCCCAGCGCGGCTGCCGGCCGCTGCCGCCACCAGCGCCAGAGAGCCACCGCCGCCAGCGCAGCGGCCAGCCCGGCGCAATCGAAGAGGCCGGCCCGCGCCTCCCGCCAGAAGGCGTGGGCGAAGGCGATCCGGTGCGTCTTGCCGAAGACCACCAGCGATTCGGCGAGCCCTGCCGCGTGGGCGCCGGCGAACAGCGCCAGCGCCCCGGCCAGGGCGGCGAGGACGGCCGCCGCGGCGAAGAGGCGGAAGGCGGCGCGGCGGGTGCCACAGAGGGCGAGGTCCGCCCCCAGGGCCGCCGCGAGGGCGAAGAGGAGCGAGGCGGGCGCGGAGAGCTTCTCGGCGTAGCGGAAGATCCCCGAGAAGGGGACGAGGGCGAAGAGCGCCCGGTCGATGCCCAGCGCGGTTCCCGCCGAGGCCAGCGCCAGAAGCGCCGCCCCGCAGAGCAGGAGCGCCCCCTTCCGTCCCGCGAAGGCCCCGGCGAAGGCGAGGAGCAGGGCGGGAGCGCCGAGGACGATGGAGTCGGCGAAGGCGGCGCTGCCCTGGGTGAAGTACTCGGTGTAGGTGGAGGCGGCGCGCGGATCGCCGGAGGTCTCGGGGGCGTCGTCGAAGGCCCGGGGGACGAGGAACCCGGCCAGCCGCAGTGGGTGGTTGGCGAAGGCCGCCCGCTCCTTCTCGCTGAGCGGGCCGGAGCGGGTGCTGTGGCGCAGCTCCGCCAGCGCAGGGAGGACCACCGGCGCGGAGAAGGCGATGGCCAGGGCCCCGCAGGCCGCGGTCAGGCCCAGGTTTCGCAGGGAGCGCCGCCGGTCGGGAAAGGCCAGGGCCAGCGCCCAGGCGCCGGAGAGAAGGCCGGCGATGAGCATCGCCTGCGGCTCCCCCGCATACGCGATCAGCGCCACCGCCGCTCCCGCCCAGGCGAAGCGGCGGGCCGCGGGCGCCGCCACGAACGCGATCACCGCGTCGACGGCGATGGGGACGCTGCCGGCGCCCACCGAGTAGGGCAGGTTCGACCCGGTGACGGATATCAGATAGCCGCATCCCCCGTAGGCGATGGCGCCTGCCAGGGAAGCCCAGGCGCTGGCGCCCAGCCGGCGCGCCAGGCGGAAGACGCCGATGCCCGCGAGCAGCGGCCCGAGCATGTGGTTCAGCTTGAACGCCAGGTCGAAGGGAAGGAGGAGATAGAGGAGGGTGGTGGGGTGGAGGAGGCCGGGGGTGACCTGGCCGAGCAGGGAGACGCCGCACTCCGTCCAGGGATCCCAGAAGGGGAGCCGCCCGGCGTGGAGCTGGCGGGCGATGAAGAGCTTCACCGGGTAGTAGAGCCTTCCGGTATCGCGGTAGTAGAGCTGCACCCCCGGGTCGAGGGTGGGCGCGAAGAAGAGGGCCAGCAGCGCGACGCCGGCCAGCGCTGGAGCGGCACTCCGGAGGCGTTCGCGCGAGATCACGTCCACCTCCCACGTTAGCCGCACTCGGGGGCGTGCGCGAGAAGTTGCCCGGCGCCGCCGGGGCACGCTAGAGGAAACCGATGCAGGCGCAGGTGCGCGTCGAGGCGCTGAGCAAGACCTTCCGGGTGGGGTTCTGGGCGCGCCGGGTGCGCGCGGTGGAATCGCTCTCCTTCGAGGTCCGCTCTGGCGAGGTCTTCGGCCTGCTCGGGCCCAACGGCGCTGGCAAGACCACCACCATCAAGGTCCTGATGGGGTTCGTCAAACCCACCTCCGGGAACGCCTTCATCGGCGGCGAGCGGGCGGGGACGGTGGCCTCCCGCCGCAACCTCGGCTACCTGCCCGAGAACCCCGCGCTCTACGAGTTCCTCCGGGGCGACGAATACCTGGTCTTCGCCGGGCGCCTGGCCGGGCTTTCCCGCGCCGAGGCGCGGCGGCAGGCGGGAGCGCTGCTGGAGCGGGTGGGGCTTGCGGGGCGCGCCGATCGGCCCATCCGCAAGTTCTCCAAGGGCATGGTGCAGCGGCTGGCCCTGGCCCAGGCGCTGATCGGCGACCCGCGCATCGTCATCCTCGACGAGCCGATGAGCGGGCTCGATCCCATCGGCCGCAAGGACGTGCGCGATCTCATCCTCCAGCTCCGCGACGAAGGGCGGACGGTGCTCTTCTCCACCCACATCCTCTCCGACGTGGAGGCCATCTGCGATCGGGTCGGAATCCTGGTGGAAGGGCGCCTGACCGACTGCGGGGCTTTGGCCGACCTGGTCGCGCCCGGGGCGCGGGCGGTGGAGCTGGTGGCGGAGAACGTCCCGCCCGAGCTGCTCTCCCGCCTGCAGGGCGACGGGATCCGGGTGCTGCAGCGGGACCGGGCCACCGTCTTCACCTTCGCCGACGAGGTCAAGGCCCGCGAGGCCCTGTCGGCGGCGGTCTCCTCCGGCGCCACCGTGGTCTCCCTCACGCCCCATCGGCGTTCGCTGGAAGAGCTGTTCGTCTCCCGCGCCCGCGGCAAGGCCGCCACCTCCTGATGCCGCGCGGGCCGAGCCGCTGATGCAGGAGATCGCCCGCGGGATGCCGGTGGCTTTCGCGCTCTGGGTGTTCGTCGCCGGGGCGGTGGTGGGCAGCTTCCTCAACGTGGTGATCGCCAGGGTCCCCAAGGGCCAGAGCATCGTCTCCCCGGGGAGCCGCTGCCCGAGGTGCGGCAATCCCATCGCCTGGTTCGACAACATCCCCATCCTCTCCTGGCTGCTGTTGCGCGCGCGCTGCCGCAAGTGCGGGCTCGCCATCAGCGCCCGCTATCCTTTGGTGGAGCTGCTCAGCGGCTTTCTCGCCGTGGCCGTCGTCCGCCACCAGGGAGCGACCTGGAGTGCCCTCTTCTACTTCCTCTTCGCCGCCGCCCTGCTGGCGCTCTCCTACATCGATCTCGACTCCTGGCTGTTGCCCCACCAGATCACCTGGCCGCTCCTCGGGGTGGGGCTCGTCTCCCCGCTCTGGAACCCGGCCCTGACTTACGCGGAGGCCGGCATCGGGGCGGCCGCCGGGTTCGCGGCCTTCGCCGCCGTCGCCCTCTTCGGGGAGAAGGTGCTGAAGCGGGACACCATGGGCTGGGGCGACGTCTGGCTTCTGGCCGCCATCGGAGCCTGGCTGGGATGGCCGGCCCTGCTCCCGGTGATCCTCCTCTCCGCCGTGCAGGGCGTGGCCGTAGGCACCATCCTCCTCGCCACCCGCCGCGAACCCGACCCGGCTCCTCCCCCTCCGCCGCAGCCCGCGGCCGACGAGGAGTGGGTGCCGCCCAGGCACGCGGTCCCCTACGGGCCGTTCCTCGCCCTGGCGGCGATGGAGTACCTCTTCTTCGGCGACCGCCTGGTCTCCCGCTGGAACCACCTGCTCTTCCGGCTGATGTCGTGAACGGCTCCCACCCCAGCCTGCGCCTGAGGCTCCTCGCCATCGTGCTGGCGGCGGCGCTGATGCCCATCGCGCCGCTCTCCATCGTCCTCCTCCTCCAGGTGCGGGACGGCATCTACGGCCGTGCGGTGGCGGACGCCCGCGCCCGGCTGGTGGACATTCGCGACCACTGCCGGGACGGGGTCTGTCCTTCGGCGTCCGGCGTGCGGCAGCTGGCCGGGCCTTGCGCCTCCCGGGCGCTGCGCGACCGGGAGAACCTGGTCCTCTGCGAGGAGATCCCCGGCGGCGGGGCGCTCGAGCTGCGGGAGAACCTGCGCCCGGTGCGCGAGCAGCTCTCCGCGCTGGCGCTGCGCATCCTCGCCATCCTCGCCCTCTTCGTGGGCATGCTGGTGGCGCTGGCGGGCTGGCTCCTGGAGCGGGGCGTGGGGCGGAGGATGGAGCGGATCGACGCGGCCCTGCAGGCGGTGGGCGACGAGCAGCAGGGCCCGGCCCTGCTGCCGGAGGGAGGCGACTCCGTCGGCCGGGTGGCGGCGGCGGTGAACCGGCTGGCGGAGCGGCTGCGCGAGGAGCGGGCCCGGACGCGGGCGCAGATCGAGGCGCTGGAAGCGGCGAACCAGAAGCTGCGCGAGGCCCGCGAGGACCTGGCCCGGAGCGAGCGGCTGGCCAGCGTCGGCCGGCTGGCCGCGGGAGTGGCCCACGAGGTGGGAAACCCGGTGGCTGCGCTCATCGCCTACGCGGCGCTCATGCGCGAGCGGCTGGCCCAGGGCAAGGACGTGGCCGGGTACGCCGAGCGGGTGGAGCGGGAGGCCATCCGCATCGACCGCATCGTGCGCGACCTGCTGGACCTGGCCAGGCCCCCGGCCGCCCTGAAGCCGGTGGAGCTCTCCCGGGCAGTGGACGCCGCCCGCGCCTCCGTCGCCTCGCAGCACGCGCGGGTGGCTTTCGAGGCGGCGCTGCCCGCGGACCTGCCGCCCGTGCGCGCCGACGAGCACTACCTGGCGCAGGTGTTCGTAAATCTCATGATGAACGCTGCCCGCGCCGGCGCCTCCAGGGTGCGGGTGAGCGGGCGGGTCGCGGACGGGGTCGTGCTGGTGGAGGTGGAGGACGACGGCAACGGCATCCCCAGCGAGGCCTTGCCCCGGCTCTTCGAGCCCTTCTT
>DATKAG010000039.1:0-8111 GCA_035498355.1 Myxococcales bacterium
TGCAGGGCCTGGCTCCAGGCCACGCCGCCCTTCCCGTCGTCCATGGTCACCGAGAGATCGGAGTAGCTGGCGGCGCTGGTGACGGTGGTGGTGATCAGCGGCCCGAGCAGGGCGCTCACTCCGGTGCTGGCCACGGTGTAGCTGCCGTTGGGGATGCTGCCGGTGGCCGACGCCGAGATCGCCGTCACCATGGTGAAGGTGAGGGTCGACGAGGCGTTCATCGTCCCGAAGTTGCAGTTGACGTTCCCCGTGCCGCCCACCGGGGGCGTGGTGCAGACGGCGCCCGGCGGGGTGCTGAGGGAGACGAAGGTGGTCTGCGGCGGCACCGGCGCCACCACCGTGACGTTGTTGGCCGCGCCGGCGTTGGAGTTGGTGATCACGTACGAGGTGGTGAGGTTCGAGCCGGCGTTGGCCTTCTGCGGGGCGTGGGCGGCGATGGAGAGGCCGGGGAGGAAGGCCCCGAACGCGTCCACGTACGCTTCGCCCCAGTGGCCGCCCAGCGAGCAGCCGGCGGCGATCACCCGCACCTGCACCGTGTCGCCGATGGCGATTGACCCGGCGGTGCCGGGGACGTCCACCACCTGCCAGCCGGTGTAGAGGATGGTGCCGCTGGAATCGGACTGCCAGGGCGCGCCGTTCTCGTTCGAGTAGTTGAAGCGGGCGAAGAGCGTGGTGCCCTGGGTCACGTTGGTGACCAGGAAGTAGTAGTAGGGCTGCTGGGTGTTGGTGTGCCCGGGGTTCTGCAGCACCGGCGCCACCACGAAGCGGACGTGGATCAGGCCGTCCGCGGGGTCCACGTCGGCCGCGGTGGTGGCCATCTGCTGGGTGATGGAGTTGACGTTCCGGTTCGCGCCCAGCTCGTTGATCGCCGCCGACCAGGTGCCGTACTTGGGATACTTCAGGGTGGACGACGCCGACATGCCGGCGGGGATCACCGACTCGGGGGTGGCGCCGCTGCGCACGAAGGTGGCCGCGGTGCCGCCGGTGCGAAGCTGCAGATCCGCGAGGCTGGCCGGGGGATAGGTGATCCCCTGGTTGAGGTTGGTGGTGACCGTCCAGTTGGAGAGGTTGCCGCTCTCGAACCCGCCGTTGTTGTACAGCGCCACCGGCGAGGAGGTGGGGGCCCGGTCGATCGAACCGCGCGACGGCTCCTGCGCGCCTTGCGTGCAGGCGAATAGCGCGGCAGTGGCGATGACGAGCCTGCGCACGGTCCCTCTCCAGGGGGGGCCGAGCCGTTGATCCCCCGTCTTTCAGAGGTAGCATGCGAGCGAGCGGTTGTGAACTTTTACCTTAATAAAAACATGAGTTTATGTGAGTGCGCAGGGGTCTTGCGGAACAAGGCGCCTCACAGCGCGGGAGCGGGTGCCACTCCCGGTTACCTCCGCACCCGGTCGACGTTGGTGTCGCCGGCGGTGACGAACCAGCTCCGCGGATCGAGGATGCGCGCAGGCTCCACCCCGGGTCCGGCGCGGGCGAGAAAACGCCAGCCGCTGCTGCGGCGGAAGAAGCCGGCGGAGCGGAAGGCGCCCGCGGCGAAGGGACTGAGGTGCAGGCAGGTCGCCACCGCTGCCCCCTCCGCCCGGAAGCGCTCGAGGCAGAGGGCGAGCAGCGCCGGGATCAGCTCCGGCGCGCAGAGGTAGTCCACCAGCACGCCCGAGGGGATGCCGTGGTGGGCTCCCGGCCGCAGCACCGCGTATCCCACCGCTTCCCCCTTGCGCATCAGCCAGTGCAGGCGATAGCGCCCGGGCTGCGGATATTTCTCGAAGCGCCACTCCAGCCATTCCCGGTCCCTGCGGCAGAGCAAGGGGTAGCGGAGCGCGTGCACCTGGAAGAGCGCGTCTGCCCGCTCGTCGAAGCCGCGGGTTTCGGCCAGCTCCACCCCCAGGGAGCGCGCCGCGCCCAGCGCCCGGGCCTGCAAGGCGGCGAGCAGCGGGCGGCCGGCGCCGGCGAGCGAGGCCAGCGCCGCGGGCACGCGGTGGGAGCGCAGCCAGGCCGCGGGATCGAGAGGGCGGACCAGCAGCGGGACGTCGCAGACGGAATCGTAGTGTGCCCGCGCGACGATCCCGCGGGTCGGTGCGGAGGCTTCGATGATCAGGCGCGTCCCGGCTTCCTCGCGCGAGACCAGGCTCAGGTTCTCTCCGATGCCGGCGCGCCGCAGCTCCTTGCGCACTGCGAAGTCGATCGCCCACGAGGCCGGCAGCGATCGGCCCTCGAAGTGGAGGTAGGTGCGGATGGTCCCCAGGGCGCCGACGATCTTCCCCTCCCGCCGTGCCACCACCAGGGGCGGGCCGAGCCCGGCGATCTGCGGGGCGTCGCGGAACTGCCAATCGATGTACGCCGGGTCCGCCTGCGCGGCGTCCGCCCCGTAATGGTCGCGGCGGAACTCCAGCAGCGCTTCCCGATCGGCCTGGCGGTACCGGGAGATCTCCACACCGGGGGCGATGCCGGGTCCACCGCCGGCGGGGCGGTCATGCATGTGTGGGCTCCAGCGAGCAGGCGGAGGCGAAGCAAACGTCGAAACCGGCCCGCCAGCGGGTGGCGGTGGCCGGGTCCCTGGCCCATTCCTCCAGCGCCTCCTGCGCGGAGGGCCGCGAGCGCAAGCCGGCGCAGAGGAGGGAGCCGAAGGCCGCCCACCAGGAGGCGAAGCCCAGGGCGTCGGAGGAAATGCGCACCCGGGAGGTCTCGACGCCGTCGAACCCGGCCTCCTGCAGGAGCAGCGGGAGGCGCGCGCCGATCTTGCGGTCTCCTCCCAGCCGGGCCTGCAGCTGCCCCAGCCCCTCGCGCGCCTCCGCCAGCAGCGCCGAGGGAGGATCGAAGAACGAGCTGGTCCCGTCCACGTCGGCGAGCACCACCTGCAGCGGGTGGCGCGAGACGTGCTCCGCCAGCGTCATCAGCAGGGAATGGCCTTCCGCTGGAGACATGTGCTGGAGCACGAAGCGGCAGAGGACCGAATCGGGGCGATGCTCCCGCAGCACCCGCAGCAAGGCCTGCGGGTTGGCCAGGTCGCAGCTCGCCACCGCGGCGATGCCCGGCCGGGCGCGCGCCTCTTCGAGCAGCTCCTGGTGCCGATCGACCCCCACGCATCGCAGGCCCGGGAAGGCCTCGGCGATCAGGGCGAGAAAGCTCCCCTGCCCGCAGCCGAGGTCGAGCAGCGTGCGCCCTCTTGCGATGCCGTGCTGCGCCAGCGCCTCGCGCTCGAAGGGAAAGAGCAGGCGCGCCTGCCGATCGAGGCGCTCGGCCTCCGCCTTTCGCTGGCCTGGATCCGTGAGCAGATAACTGCGCGAGCGCGCGCCTGGCACCGCGGCATTCTACTCGCGCCTCCGCGGAGCGAAACGTGCTCGAACATCCTACATGGCTGGCCCTGCTCCGGCTCCACCAGCAGGAGTCCGCCCTCGGTCCCGATCCAGAGGCCCTCGCCGGTGCGCAGCAAGGCGTGGACGCGCGGATCGGGCAAGCGGAGGGCGGATCCGTCGAGGCCTTGCTGCGTGCCGAACAGGACCTTCGATCCGTCCGCGTAGAGCCGCAGTCCAAAGGCGCCCGGAGCGCGCCTCTCGCGCACTCCCCCGTCCGGTCCCAACCGCACGACGCCGTCGCGGAGGGTGGCGGCCCAGACGCCGCCCCCGGGAGCGGGCGCGACGTCCACCACCCAGCTGGAGGGCAGGCCCGAGGCCCGGTCGAAAGACTCGAACCTGCCCGCGCGCAAGCGGATGACACCGCAATCCTCGGAAGCGAGCCAGAGGTGCGGGCCGCTCGCCGCCACCGCCTGCAGCGCGGTCGATCCGGCGGGACGGAGCCAGCGGCGGACGCGGCCTCGATCGATGGCGTAGAGCGCGACGGGGCTGGTGGCATAGACGCGCCCGCCACTTCTCGCCAGCCGGTTCACGCCCCGCTCGCGCACCTGCGACTCCCTCCGGAAGGTCCGTCCGTCGCGGGTGAAGAAGAGGCCTTCGCCGGCGGCGACCCACAGGCCGTCCGGCGTGGCCAGCAGGTCGTTCACCAGGCGGAAGGGAGCCGGGATGGGACGGAAGCGGGCCCGCTCGAGCACGCAGAGCCCGCCGTCGAAGGTGCCCACCCAGAGGGCGCCGCGGAAAGTGGCGAGCGCCTCCACGTGGTTGGCGCAGATCTGGCCCGGTGGCGTGATCCGGCGCCCGTCGAGCCAGAGGCCGGCCCCGTCGGTGGCGACGATCTCGTGGCCCCCCGGGCGCAGGCCCTGCGTCTCGCGTGCGCCGTGGGCCAGCCTTCGCAAGGAGGGCGGATCGGGCGCCAGCGGCGCGGCGGCCGCGCAAGAGAATCGTTCTCCCGCGGTCAGCGTGCACTCGGAGGCCGCGGTGCGCACCCGCAGGGCGCCGTCGTGGCGGATGCGCAGCGCCTCGTTCGAGTCCAAACCGTCTTCGCTGGTGAAGACGCGCTGCCGGATCCCGGTGGCGAGATCGTACTTCTCGACCCCGCCGCCCGTCGCGGCCCAGAGGATGCCGTCCTGGACGGCCAGTCCGTTCACCCGCGCGGTGCTGGTGTAGAGCAGCGCGAGTAGGAGGCCGATCACCGGGGATCGACCTCCCGAGCCATCTCGTTGCGCGCCAGGTCCGCCACCACCACGCGCAGCCGTCCACCCGCCGGTACGTCGCCCTCGAACACCCGGCCGTCGCCGCGCAGCGAGACCCGGCGCCGGGGATCGGCGGCCGAGGCGACGGTCACCTTGCGCGCCGGCTCGCTGGTGCGCACGCGGATCCGTCCGCCGGCCACCTCGACCTCGAAGTCGGGGGCCTTGCTGTCGATGAGGTAGGAGACCTGCGCCAGCTCCACCGTCCCGTCTCGCTTCACGATCAGCACCTGCGCCTGGTACTCGCCGTCCCGCACTCCGGCCGGGACGAGGAAGCGGACGATCCATTTCTCCAGGCCCTGGTCCCAGCGCAGGTCCTTCGCAAGCCCGAAGGGGAAGAAGGCCGTGACCTGCGCGGCGTCTTTCGGCGCCCTCACCGTCAGCAGCGGGTCGCCGGGAGGCAGGGCGCGGCGGGAGAGCGCGGCCGCATCGGGGTTGGCCGCGAGCACCTTCGCCCTTCGCTCCCGCATCTCCGCCAGCGTGCCGGAGTCGGCGGCGGTCAGCTCGCTCGCCGGCACTGCCAAGAACGAGGTGTAGGGCGTGACCAGGTCGTAGGCGATCCCCAGCCCGATCACCTCGTCGCGCAGCTCGGGGGGAGGATCGCGCCGCAAGGCCATCTCCTCCAGGAGGTCATCGACCCTGGCCCTGGCCCAGGTGCGGGCCACCCAGGGGCGCGCGGCCCGCTCGGGCAGGACCAGAGAGACGGGAAAGGCCACCTGGCGCCCGGCCAGCGTGCCGTGCACCACCAGGGTGAGCGGAGCGCCGGGCGCGCCCAGCACGCGCATGGCAATGGCCAGATCGTCCCCGGCGGAGAGATCCGGCAGGGTCCGCGGGTAGATCCGCTCCACGGTGGCGCCCTGCGCCTCCAGGGAGATTCCCAGGAGCGCCGGAGACTCGATCTGGTCGAAGAGCCGTCCGACCCGCTGCTCGATCGCCTCCGGGCTCTCGATGTAGGTGAACTTCCCGCGCTTCGTCGCCGCCAGGCGCGAGAGCAGCGGCTTCTCCACTCCCGGCCCGAGGCCGAGGGTGAAGACGCGCGCGTCCCCGGGGTCGGCCGCGGCCACGGCCAGCGCGGAGGAGCTGTCCGACTGCCCGTCGGTGAGGAAGAGGACCAGGTGCGGGGAAGGACCGGAATGCTGCGCTTGCAGGGCGGTATGCAGGGCCAGGGCGATGTCCGTCCCTCCCCCGGCGCGCAGCCGGTGGATGAACTGCAGGGCCGCCTCGCCCGCACCCTCCACCGGCTGCGGCGCGGGAAAGAGGGGGACCACGGTGTCGTCGAAGGCGATCACGTTCACCCGGTCGCCGGGGCGGAGCCTGCGCACCACCAGCTCGGCGGCCGCGCAGGCCTGCTCGAGGGGGGCGCCTGACATGCTGCCGGAGCGGTCGATCACCAGGGTCACGTCCTTGGCGCTCACCTCGCCCTGCCCGGGGCGAACGGGGGCCGCCATCTGCACCACCAGATACGTGTCCTGCCCGGGATCGCGGTGGAGGACGGCGGCCGGCTGCCAGGGCTGCGCGTCCAGCTCCACCTCCAGCACCAGGTCGCGGCTGCCGGCGGGATCGGCGCGGGCCGACACCAGGGCCCGCCGCGGGTCCGGCCGCTCGACCCGTAGCGGATGGCTGGGCGAGTCGACGCGGGCGATGGGGCGATCGTCCTCGATCTCCGCCCGCACCTCGCTCTCGCCGCCGGCCAGCGTCAGCCGGTACTCCAGGCGGTTCCCGCTGCGCAGGAGGCGCTGGCCGAAGCGGATCTCCACGCGCTTGCGCTCGTGCGGCTCGATGGGGAAGAGGTTGAAGGCGAAGCTCCCCTCGCCCGTCTTCTCCAAAAGGCCCGGGTCGCGGCCCTTGCCCACCACCTTGTCGTAGAGATCGCGCGCGGACTGCTTCTCGAACACTTCCCCGACGATCTTCTGCTCGCCGTTCCAGTAGGCGAAGCCTTCCACGGTGGCGCCGGCGGTGCGAAGCAGGTAGCGGCCTTCCAGCCGCTCGTCGGAGAGGTTCTCGAACTCCTGCGTCAGGACAGTCTGGGCGTACTGGTGGTCGATGCGGATGCGCACCCGCTCGGAGAGCGCGCGCAGGTGAGGGCTTGCGTCGGGGACCCCGCGCTCCAGCAGCATTCCCTGGGCGAAGGCGGGAGAAGCGCAGAAGAGCGCGCAGAGGAGGAGCTTGTTCATGGTGCCTCCGATCGGACGGAGGCGGCTGATTCACGGCGCGTGCCGGAGCCAAGCAGGCGGGATTCCGCGGGGCGCGGCGGGAGCGGCCGTCTACGATCGATAGATCAGCGCCGGCGGCGCTTCGAAGGCTGGACGCGGGGAGGCTCGTCCTCCTGCTTCTCGTAGTGCGGCGGCCAGGGAGCGTCGCCCTGCCCTTCGCGCTTCTGGCGCGCGGAGAGCTCGAGCAGCGCCTCCAGCGAGCCGGCCTTCTCGTCGATCCGCGCGTGCGGATCCCCGAGGCGCGCGAAGCGCCCGGGGACGGTCGCCAGGGTGAACGCCGCCGGGTCCACCTCAGGCACCTCCTCCCAGGAGAGCGGCGTGCTCACCCGCGCGTCCGGGGTGGGCCGCACCGAGTACGCCGACGCCACCGTGCGGTCCTTGGCGTTCTGGTTGTAGTCGAGGAAGACGCCGTGCCGCTCCTCCTTCCACCACTTGCTGGTGGCCAGCGCGGGAGCCCGCCGCTCCACCTCGCGGGCCAGCGCCAGGGCGGCGGCGCGCACCTGCTGGAAGGTCCAGCGCCGTTCGATGCGCACGTTGACGTGGATTCC
The DNA here is from genome assembly GCA_035498355.1 of Myxococcales bacterium. GTDB lineage: Bacteria > Myxococcota > Myxococcia > Myxococcales > 40CM-4-68-19 > 40CM-4-68-19. The sequence continues at coordinate 7,362 of DATKAG010000039.1, forward strand.
CCGCGAGCCGGACGTCTTCGGCCAGCCGTCCAGGCCGTGCTCGCGGAGCACCTGGCGCGCGAGCAGGGCCACCTCGCGCACTTGCGGCCAGGGCACGCCCGGGACCGGATCCAGGTCGACGCGCAGCTCATCCGGATGATCCAGGTCGTCCGCCCGCACCGGGTGCGGGTGGAGATCGACGCAGCCCAGGTTGATGATGAAGGCCAGCTGGGCGGCGTCGCGGATGACGAACTCGCTGGCGGTGCGGCCGGAGGGGAACTTCAGCTCCACCGTTTCCATCCACAGGGGCCGGGCCTGCGGCGCCCGCTTCTGGTAGAAGAACTCCCCCTCCACGCCGTTCACGTAGCGCTTGAGCGCCATCGGCCGACCGCCCGCGCCGCGCAGGGCCCCTTCCGCCACCGCCAGGTAGTAGCGGACCAGGTCGAGCTTGGTGTAGCCGCGCTGGGGGAAGAAGACCTTCTCCGGGTTGGAGATCGGGACCTCGCGGCCCTCGATCTGGAGGATCTCCTTGCGCGCCGGCACCCGCGGAGCATACGCCTGGTGCCTCGACCGGGCGTGGTGATCGTACCGAGATCCGCGTTCGCAGGTATCAACACGCCCCGCTCGCGGCACTAGAGCGCATTTCATAACCTCTCCCGTCGCCGAGGCCGCGTTTGTGCGTCGCACAACCGCTCGGCGGATCTGCGGCGCCGGGCGGCGTCGCTCCTCGTCAACGTACAGCCCGGTACGTTTCCTCGTCGCTCCTTGCGC
>DATKAG010000040.1:0-7191 GCA_035498355.1 Myxococcales bacterium
CTCCCGGTCCTTGAAATCGTAGAGCACCTGCACCGAGCCCTTCCCGAAGCTCTGCCGCCCGACGATGATCGCCCGGTTGAGGTTCTTCAGCGCGCCGGCCACGATCTCCGAGGCGGAGGCGCTCTCGCTGCTGATCAGCACCGCCATGGGGAACTCGCGCTCCCCGCCGTCGGCCCGGGCCAGCTTGGGCTCGCGCAGGGTGCCGTTCACGCCCACGGTGGTGACGATGGTCCCTTCCTCCACGAAGGCGTCGCTCACCTGGATGGCCTGCTCGAGAAGGCCGCCGGGGTTGCCGCGCATGTCCAGCAAGAGCCCGCGCAGGCTGCCCCCGTTCTGCTGCTTCATCGCCCGGATGGCCCCCATCATGTCCCGGGTGGTGGTGCCGGAGAACCCGCTCAGGCGCACGTAGCCGATGCCGTTGTCCAGCAGCTTGGAGACCACGGTCTCGTAGGTGACCAGGGCGCGGGTGAGATCGAGGCGGTGCGCCTCGGTGCCCTTGTGCGAGACCCAGATGCTCACCTTGGTGCCGGGCTTGCCCCGCATCCGGTCCACCGCCTCCTGCAGCTCCATGCTCACGGTGGAGTCGTTGTCGATCTGGGTGATGACGTCGCCCTTCTTCACCCCGCCCTTCCAGGCCGGGGTGTTCTTCAGCACCTTGCGGACGGTGAGCTTGTCCTCGATCATGGAGATGACGAACCCCAGGCCGCCGAACTCGCCGCGGGTCTGGACCTTCATCTCCTTGTAGACGTCGGGCTTGAGCAGCCAGGAGTGGGGATCGAGGGTGGAGAGCATGCCGTTGATGGCGGCGTACTCGATCTCCCGCTGGTCGGACTGGGTGACGAGGTTGTCGCGCACGAAGGTGAAGACCTCGTGCATCTTCATGGGGATCTGCCAGATGGAGTCGATGTCCTTGTAGTCGAACTCCTTCACCGCGTTGCCCACCGTCACCCGCACGTGGTTCTCGGGGATGCTGGAGTTGGCGTGCCCGCAGCCCGTGGCCTGGGTGCGGTTGGCCTCCAGCACCCCGCCCTGGGGAGCGCCGTTCACGGGTCCCGCCATGGCGGTGCCGGGCTCGCGCGCGGCCGGGCGGTCGTCGCAGGGCGGGCCGCCCACCTCCACCATCACCTCGGCCACCTGCCGCTCCACCGCTTCCAGGGCGGCGGTGAACATCTCCTTGGGGTTGATCCGGCTGGGATCGACGTAGTTGTCCTTGATCTGGACGATGGTCTTGCGGAAGACGTCGAGGTTCGCCAGGTCGTAGTTCTTGTCCTTCTGGGAATCGACGGCAGCGTGCGCCTCGCGCGCCTGCAGGGGCCCGCGGTCGCTGGAGAGCGCCAGGAGCGAGACGGCGACGGCGGCGGGAACGAGGACGGCGAGGCGAGCGTGCTTTCGCATGGGCGGCGGCTCTTTCAGCAGACGGGGCTCCAGAGAGGATATCCAGCACGCCCCCTGCCAACAAGGAACGTGCTGGGCGGATCGTCTAAACAGCACTGACCGGCCCGGCATGCCGGAGCTTTCTAGCGGCGCACCACGGCGTAGCCCTTGGCCTGCAGGGCCCCGATCAGGGAGTCGATGTGCTCGGGCCCCCGGGTCTCCAGGGTAAGGTTGATCTCGGTGTCCCCGATAGCCCCCTGGAGGAACGCCCGATTGTGGTGTACTTCCAAGACGTTAGCTCGTTCGGCGGCCACGGAGGCGAGCACGCCGGCCAGCATCCCCGGCCGGTCGGGCACCCGGACCGCGATCTGGACCCGCCGCCCCTCCACCACCAGGCCGCGCTCGATGATGCGGGCGATCAGGTTGGGGTCGATGTTTCCACCCGAGATCGCGCATACGACCTTCGTGCCCGCCGAGAGGCCACGGATCTTGTGCTGGAGGAGGGCGGCGGCCGAGGCGGCGCCGGCGCCCTCCGCCACCGTCTTTTCCCGCTCGATGAGGGCGAGGATGGCGTTGGCCACCTCCTCGTCGTCCACCCCGACGATCTCGTCCACGTACTTGCGGAAGAGGGGCAAGGTCCGTTCCCCCGCGCGCTTCACCGCGATGCCGTCCGCCAGGGTGGTGGCGTTGGGGATGACGATCGGCCCCCCGGCATCGAGCGCCGCACGCATCTTCGGCAGGTGCGACGACTCCACTCCGACCACTCGCACCGAGGGCTTGAGCGACTTGATGGCCAGCGCCATCCCGCCCAGCCAGCCTCCGCCGCCGATGGAGGCCACCAGCACCTCCACCTCGGGGACCTGGTCGAGGATCTCCAGCGCGGCGGTGCCCTGGCCGGCGATGATGGCGTCGTCGTCGAAGGCGTGGATGAAGACGTAGCCCCGCTCTTCCTGGAGCCGCCGGGCCTCGGCGTAGGCGTCGTCGTAGTTGCTGCCGCAGAGGACGATCTGCGCCCCGAACTTGCGGGTCGCCGTCATCTTGCTCAGCGGGGCCGTCTCCGGCATCACGATGGTGGCCTGGATGCCCAGGCGCTGGGCGTTGATGGCCACGCCCTGGGCGTGGTTGCCGGCGCTGGCGGCCACCACCCCGCGCTTGCGCTCCTCGGGGGTGAGCAGGGCGAACTTGTTGGCCGCTCCCCGCTCCTTGAAGGACCCGGTGCGGTGCAGGTTCTCCAGCTTGAAGTGGATCCGCGCCCCGCACAGCTCGCTGAAGGGCTCGGAGAGCGGGCACGGCGTCAGCCCCACGATCCCGCGGATGCGTTCGCGGGCGGCGATCACGTCTTGCAGGGCGACCATCGGGCGCGCAGGGTGAACGGCCGGGGCTTCCCGGTCAAGCGCCAACCGCTGTCCTGTGGGATGAACTCGAACCGGGCCGCGGTTGTGCAAAGAGCCCTGAAAGACCAGCTTTGACGGCGGGGGTCCGGATGGCGAGCAAGGCGGGCGGAAGAGCGGCCGATCGGCTGGCGGTGGTCGACGAGACGCAGGCCGATCGGCAGACGATCGAGATCTACGAGCTGGTGACCCGCAAGATGCGGGTGGGCCGCGTGCCGCTCCTCTTCAAGGCCCTGGCGGCCGAGAAGGCGCTCTCCCCCTGCTGGGCGGCATTGCGCCCCGCCATCCGGGTGCGCGCGTTCGAGGAGGCGGCGGACGACCTGCGCGCCCGGGCGGTGCGCTTCGCGGTGGACCTGGGGTGCCCGCTGATCGAGACGCAGCTGGAGTGGGCCGGATACGACGTGGACGAGATCGACCTGATCCGCGGGCAGGTGGACGTCTTCCACTACCTGGACGCGAAGCTCCTCATGGCCGCCTCCGTCCTCGCCCAGGGCCTGGCGGGCAGCGTGGGCGGCGTTTCGCGGGGCCCGCGGGGCGAGCAGCGGGTGCCGCGCGGGGTGCCCCAGGAGATGGATTCCATCGAGCTGGTGCCGGAGGAGGCGAACGGGGGCCTGGCGAAGGTGTTCAAGAGCATCCGGGCGCACCTGGGGCTGGGGCTGGTCCCCACCGATTTCCGCGCCTTGGGGCGCTGGCCCAAGTACCTGGAGCTGGCCTGGGCCGACGCGCGCAAGCGCGACGGCGAGCGCGCCGCCCGCGCCGGGTTGAAGGAGCTTTCCGCCCAGGCGGACGAGGCGGCCCGCCAGCTCCCGGTGAAGGTGCAGATCCCCCCGCCGGCGCTGCGGGCGGAGGGAGCGGATCCGGCGCGCGTGCTGGCGATGGTGGAGCGCTTCCGCCGGGCGCTACCGGGCCTGGTGCTGGACCTGGCGCTCTTCAAGGTGCAGCTCGACGGAGCCGAGTCGGCGCGCCAGAGCCCCTTCCCCATCCGCTGGAAGTACATCTCGCCGGACGAGTACACGACGGTGGGGCTGGGGGAGCCGGTGAAGCTGCGCGCCTCGGACCCGCAGGACCTGGACGACCCATCCAGTCGCCCGGAGCGCGCGCACTGACTTTCAGGGGACGCGCTGGAGGATCGACCGCTCAGCCTCGGTGAGCTGGGAGGCGAGCACCCGTCCTCTTCCGTCCCGGGACGGGACGCACTGCGTCATTCCGCCGGCGGACCCACCCCCGAGGCCGCGTACAGGTCCCTGGCCGGATAGAGCACCCCGGAGCGCAAGGTGTAGACCGTCTTGCGCACCTGGGAGATGTCCGCCAGCGGGTCGCCGTCGATCACCACCAGGTCAGCCTCCTTCCCGGCGGCGATGGATCCGCTCTTCTCCGCGGACGTCATCACCCGGGCGGAGACGATGGTGGCCGCCTGCAGCGCCTCGGCGGAAGTGAGTCCGCCCTGGACCAGGAGCTCCAGCTCGCGGTGGAGCGAGAGCCCCGCGAAGTAGTCGGTGCCCGCCACAACGGTGACGTGCTCGTCGTGCAGCACCTTGGCCACCTGCAGCATCTTCTCCCAGGAGCGCGCGTAGACGTCCTTCTTCCCCTCCAGGGGCAGGCCGCCGGTGAGGAAGAAGCGCTGGATCTGCACGGGCAGGCGCGGCACCGTCTTCGCCCAGCCCGCAAGCACCTTGCCCGGCTCGGCCACGTAGACCGGCTCGAAGGTGACGTAGGTGGGATCGACCACCGTGTGGTGCTCGCGGAGCAGCGCCCAGAACTGCTCGGCGGCCGGGCCGTGCAGGTCGAAGTCCGCCATCTTGTCGCCCACCAAAGAGAAGCGGATGGGCGTGCGGGTCTCGGTCTGGTGGTCGGCGAAGAAGTTGAGCAGGAGCTGGTTGATGTGCTCGATCCCGTCGTATCCCGCTTTCACCGCCTCGTTGGCCAGCATCCCGTGGGGGATGTGGCCGGTGACGCCCATCCCCCTGGCGTGCGCTTCCGCGGCCAGCACCGGGACGAGCTTCGGGTCCACCGAGTTGTAGATCTTGATCATCTCGTAGCCGCGGGAATGGAAGAACTCCACCGCCTTCTTCGCCTCCTCCTCGTTCGTGGCGGTGACCTCGGCGCTGGCGGCGTCCTTGCCCCTGCCCTCGATGAACCCGGCGCGCAGCACCCGGGGCCCGATGGCCCGGCCCTCGTCGTAGGACTTCTTCAGCTCGTCGAGGATCTCGCTGCGGTTGCCCACGTCGCGCACGGTGGTCACCCCGGAGGCGACGTCCAGCATCCCGTCGTCGGGCGAGAGGTGCGCGTGCATGTCCCAGAGGCCCGGCAAGAGCGCCTTGCCCTGCAGGTCGACCACCTCCGCGCCGGCGGGCGGGGCCTCGCGAGAGACCGACTGGATGAGGCCGTCCCGCACCACTACCGTCTGGTCGGCCACCCAGGCGCCATGCTCGACGTCGAGGACGCGGGCGTGGGTGAAAGCGAATCCGCCCGCGGGCGCCTTGTGGCCCAGCTTGACCGCCAGTCCCTGCTCGCGGCCCTTGCGCACCTCCTCCTGCTTCGACACCAGCGCGGGCCCCAGGGCCTCCTGCCCTTCCTCGCCGAACCACATGCCCGGATAGACCTCGGCGAAGAACGCCCCGTCCTCGCGAGTCCAGACGTACTTGGGGCTGAACGACAGCCCGGTGATGGCCTGGAGGAGGAACCGCTTCCCTCCCGCTTCCAGGTCGCCCACCTTCTCGATGCGCGCGGTGCCGCCGGGCAGGAGTTGCAGGGTCCCGCCGTTCTTGAACAGGGCGGCGACCAGCAACCAATCCGCGTCCGTGGCCGAGTTGGGGATGAAGAAGGCCGGCGCGGTGAGGTCCTTCCCACCCTGCTCCTCCTTGCTCTGCCACTTCGCGTGCCCGTTCTGCAGGGAGAAGTGTTCGTCGACCGGCGCGTTCAACTCGGTGTGCCCGGTGGCATCCAGGGAGGCGAGAGTGCCGTCCGGCAAGAGGCGCAGCGTGGCGTCGGCATGGGGCCCGCGGCCGTTTTCGTGGATGTCGATGGTGTTGGCGAGCGCGCCGTCGGGCTGGGGAGTGGTGACCGAGGTGCCCACCCGGACGCCCTGGAAGATGATGCTCCGGCGGATGGTGCCGGGGGCGGCCGGGGGGGGAGCAGGCTTGGGCGCGGCGCAGGCGAGCGCCAGGGAAAGGACGAGCAGGGTTCGCATGGGCGCTGCTTATAACCCCGGCGCAGTCGACGCGCGCCCGACTATCGGACCTGCGCCACCTTCGCGCCGAACAGCCGGTCGACCGCGGCGAGCAGGTCATCGCTGGGGGCCACCCGCGTCCCCTTCAGAGCGATCTTCGTCTCCGCCTCTCCCGGGAGCACGATGCTCAGCGAGGTGCTGCAGGAGCCCGGGTACTTGCCGAAGAGAGCCTTCAGCTCGGCCAGCCGCTCCGGAGTGGCCTGCTCTCCGGAGAGCTTCAGCTCCACCCGGGTGGCCTTGGCCGCGCGCACGTCGGCCAGCCGCGAGACCTCCTCGACCTTGATCTCCGGCGACGGCTCGGCGTCCGGCTGTTGCGCCGCCTCCGCCCCGAACTTCTCCGCCAGCCGCACCATCCCCTTGACCAGCAGCGGCTCGTCGCCCTTGAGCAGCGCCTCGTACTTCTGGATGGAGTCCTCGTAGATCACCAGGTCGCGCGCCCCGGTGAGGTCCTCGAGCACCGCGAAGGCGATCTTCTTCCCCGTCCTGGTGAGCCGCTCCCGCCAGCCCTGGACGATGCCGGCCACCGCCACCTTCTCGAAGCCTCGCGCAGCCCCCAAGGAGCCGCAGGTGTGGGTGGCGAAGCGTTTCACGTCCTCGGCGTAGCGGGCCAGGGGGTGACCGGTGATGTAGAAGCCCAGCGCCTGCTTCTCCAGCGAGAGCCGCTCGCGCTCGCTCCACTCCTCCTTCCCCTCCACCCGCTCCTCCGGCGTCTGGTCCAGGCCCTTGGCCCCGCCCCCGAAGAGGCCGAATTGCCCCGACTCCCGGTCCTTCTGCGCCGAGGCTCCCTGCTGCACGGCGGCCTCGATGCGCTCGAAGAGCGCCTTGCGCGGCTTGCCGGTGAAGTCGAAGGCGCCCGCCGTCACCAGCGCCTCCACCGTCTTCTTGTTCACCTTGCGCGAGTCGACGCGGGAGCAGAAGTCGAAGAGGCCCGCGAAGGGCCGGGCGCGCGCCCCGAGGATACCCTCGATGGCGTTCTCCCCCACCCCTTTGATGGCCCCCAGCCCGAAGCGGATCAGTTGCTTGCCCGGCTTGCCGGGATCCGGTGCCACCCCGAAGGCCAGGTCCGACCCGTTGACGTCGGGCGGCAGCACGGTGATGCCGTCGGCCCGCGCCTCGGCGATGTGGGCGACCACCTTGTCGGTGTTGTCCTTCTCGCTGGTGAGAAGGGCGGCCATGAACTCCACCGGGTAGTGGGCC
>DATKAG010000041.1:0-3585 GCA_035498355.1 Myxococcales bacterium
CGCGGCGACTGCGCCACCGCCCTGCCGCTGCCGCGCAACTCCGGCTCCAGCGAGGCCTGCGCCAGCCGGCGGGTGGCCGACCGCGCCCCCAGGCCGGAGACGTCCGGCACCCGGGCCTGCCCGGGCCGCAGCGCCGGCTCCGCTTCCGGAACGGCCGCCTCCGCCGCGGGGAGCGCGGCGGGCCCGAGCGTGGAGGCGAGCACCGGCGCTGCCTCCTTCGCCTGCTCGGGCATGACCTCCAGCTGTCGCAGCGCCTCGTGGGCGATGGCCCCCCAGGCCGGCGCCGCCACCATCCCGCCGGCGATCTCCGCCCCCTTCCCCTCCGGCTCGTCGATGGCGACGAGGATGGCCACCCGGGGAGCGTCGGCGGGGGCGAATCCGAGGAAGCTCGCCAGCCGCTTGTCGCTGTACCCGCCGTGGATGGGATCGACCTTCTGCGCGGTGCCCGTCTTCCCCGCCGCCCGGTGCCCGGCCAGCGCCGCGCGCGTGCCCGTGCCCTTCTCCACCACCTCCTCCAGCATCTCCGTGAGCTGCCGGGCGGTCTGCGGGCGGAGCACGCGCCGGACCTCTTCCCGCCCCCGCGTGAGCACGGGGGTCCCGTCGGAGGCGACCACCTTCGCCAGCAGATACGGCCGCAGCAAGACCCCGCCGTTGGCGATGGCCGCCATGGCCGCCACCGTCTGGATGCCGGTCGCGCTCATCCCCTGTCCGAACGCCGTGGTGTAGAGGGCGATCTGCGGCATCCGCCGCGGATCCGCGAGCGCCCCCTTCGCCTCGCCCGGCAGCCCCACCCCGGTCTTCTCCCCGAAGCCGAAGGCGCGCAGGCCCTCGATCAGCCTCTCCTTGCCCAGCTTCTCGCCGATCTTCGCCGCGCAAATATTCGAGGACTCGCGCAGCACCGTGGCGGGCGTGGCCCAGCCCACCGGGTGCGTGTCGTGGATCTTCCGGCCGGCGGCCGCCCAGACGCCCTCCTCGCAGAAGAGCTTCTCCTCGGGCCGGAGCACGCCTTCGGCGAGCGCCTTGGCCAGGACGAAGCTCTTGATGGTGGATCCGGGCTCGAGCTGGTCCTGCACGGCGCGGTCGCGCCAGATCATCGGGTCCCGGCCCGGCTTGTTGGCGTCGAAGGCCGGGTTGGCCGCCAGCGCCAGCACCGCCCCGCTGTTCACGTCCAGCACCAGGGCCCATCCGCCCACCGCGTGCGAGGCCTGCACCGCCTTGGCCAGCTCCTTCTCGGCCGCGAGCTGGATGGCGCTGTCCAGGGTGAGGGTGACGGTGGCGCCGGTCAGGTCCCCGGGGTCGGGCACGCCGTGCTCCAGCACCATGGCCCCGTGGGCGTCGCGCGTCGCCTGCACCTGCACGCTCTTGCCCCGCAAGTACGAGTCGAGCTCGCGCTCCAGGCCCTCCTGCCCGCTCTCGTCGCCCACGAATCCCAGCACGTGCCCGGCCAGCTCCCGCTGCGGGTAGAAGCGCTTGGGTTCCTTCACCAGCTCGATGCCGTCGATCCCCAGGGCCCGTACCCGCTCCGCCGCGGCCTCGTCGATGCGCCGCTTGATCCAGACGAAGCGGCGGTCGGGCTGGGCCAGCTTCTCCAGCAGCCGGGCGCGGTCCATGCGCAGGGCGGCGGAGAGCCGGGTGGCCGCAGCGGCGCGCGCGCGGGGCGTCTCGAAGGCCGCGGGATCGGCGAAGATCGAGTCCACGTCGCGGGTGACGGCCAGCGGCTCGCCGCGCCGGTCCACGATCATCCCCCGCCGCGGCTGCCATTCCAGCTCCCGCCGGGTCTGGTCCCGCTGCAGCCGGGAGAGCCGCGACCGGTCGAGGAGCTGCACCTTGGCGGCACGGGCCAGCACCACCCCGAAGAGCGCCAGCAGGGCGCCGCCGAGGGAGAGCGCCCTCAGGCGCATCCACCTTCCCTCGCGAGCCGGTGTGGACGCGCCCCTTGCCAAGGAATCACCTCGATGCCGTCATCAGGGAAGGCCGGACGGCCCCGCCCACCAGCACCACCACCCGGTCCAAGGGAGGGGGGCCCATGTTCAGGCGGGTGCGGGCCAGCTCCTCGATCCTCTGCGGGCTCTTCAGCTCCGCCGCCCCCAGCTGCAGCCGCTCGTGCTCGCTCAAGAGCTCGCGGTGCTCCGCCGAGAGCCGGGAGAGCGCATAGCCCCGCTCGGTGACGCAGGTGCGCACCCAGGCGTGCAGGAGCATCGCCGAGGCGAGCAGCAGGCAAGCCGCGGTGCAGGTGGCGAAGTCGCGCAGGGCGCGCCGTTCCAGATTGCGCCGGACGGCGCTGGTTTCCTCGTTCATGAGAGCCTCGCCACCGCGCGCAGCCGCGCGCTCCGGGCCCGGGGGTTGAGGGAGATCTCCTCCTCGCCCGCGCCCACCGCCTTCCTGGTCAACACCTTCCACTGCGCGCTGCGGCCGCAGGCGCACACCGGCAGCCTTGGCGGGCAGATGCAGCCCGTGGCCAGCCGGGCGAAGCCCTGCTTCACCATCCGGTCCTCCAGGGAGTGGAAGGAGATGGCCGCCGCCCGCCCGCCCCGGGCGACGATCCGGGGAAGCTGCGCCAGCCAGTCGCCCAGCGCCCCCAGCTCGTCGTTGACGGCGATGCGCAGGGCCTGGAAGGTGCGGGTGGCGGGATGGATCTCGCGGGGCCAGGCCTTGCGGGGAATGGCCCCTGCCACGATCTCCGCCAGCTCTTGCGTGTCCGCAATCCCGCCCTTCTGCCAGGCGCGGTGGACGGCGCGGGCGATGGGCCGGGCGAAGCGCTCCTCGCCCAGCGAGTCGACGATGCGCGCCAGCGCCTTCTCGTCCCACTCGTCGAGGCGCTCCCGCAAGGGCCGGCCCCGGCCCGGATCCATGCGCATGTCCAGCGGCCCCGGGTTGCGGAAGGAGAACCCCCGCCCCGGATCGTCGAGCTGCGGCGAGGAGACGCCCAGGTCCACCAGCGCTCCGTCCACTTCTCCTACTCCCATCTGATCGAGCAGGGCCCGGGCGTCGCGGAAGTTGCCCTGGGCGATCACCACGTCGCGGCCCAGGAGGCGCTCCCGGGCGGCGGCCAGCGCCGCCGGATCCTGGTCGATCCCCACCACCTTCGCGCCCGCCTCGAGCAGGGCTTCCGCGTGCCCGCCCCCGCCCAGGGTGCCGTCGAAGATCACCTTCCCCGGCGCGGCGGCGAGCAGCGCCACCGCCTCCGCCCGCAGGACGGTCTGGTGGAGGAACGGCTTCACTTGCGCATCGCCCGCACCCGCGCGGGCGGGGCCAGCTCGCAGGTGGCCTCCTCCAGGGAACGGAACAGCGCCAGCTCCTGGCCGCCGCCGGCCTTGAGGATGTTGCAGACGTACGGGTTGCGCACCGCGATGCGCAGGTCGCCGCCGCGGGAGAGGAGCTCGCGGCGGCGGGAGACGAGGTCAGGCACTCCCGAGTAGTCGAGGTGGGTCACCTCGCGCAGGTCGAGGACGATGCGGCCCGCCTCGGCCGCGGCCCGGGCCACCGTGTAGTCGATGGCCCAGATCGCCTCCCGGTCCAGCTCCCCGCGCACCGCGACGGTGGCGACGTTCTCCTCCCAGCGCACGCCCTGGGCGCGCGGGCCCG
>DATKAG010000042.1:0-2805 GCA_035498355.1 Myxococcales bacterium
GCCTCGGCTACCTCCTCGCCCTCTCGGGGACCTATCCCCGGGTGCCGACCATGCTGATCGGCCTCGCCACCATCGCCGCGCTGGTGCTCCTTTTCGACCTGGTCGCGCTCCTGGTGCACGCCCAGGCCACGCGCTGGATGAGGCGGGCAGGGTGAACGGTTCACCTCCGGTCCTCGAAGCGGCGGGGGTGAGCTATGCCTACCCCGGGGCGACGCCGACACTGGCGCTGCGGGACCTGAGCCTGGCGGTGAAGGAGAACGAGTTCCTCGCCGTCCTGGGCCCGGTGGGCTGCGGAAAGACGACCCTGCTGCGCATCTTCGCCGGCTTTTTGCGCCCGACCACGGGCACGGTCCGTTGCGCCGGCGCTCCGATCGAGGGACCCGGGCCACAGCGAGGATACGTCCTCCAGGAGGAGGCGATCTTTCCCTGGATGACCGTCCGGGAAAACCTGGAGTTCGGGCTCCTGGCCAAGGGGGTCGACCCCTCCGCGCGGCGCGCCATCAGCGACGAACTGCTGCGCCTGATCGGGCTCTCGTCGTTCGAATCCGCCTGGCCGAAGGAGCTCTCCGCCGGCATGTCGAAGATGGTGGAGGTGGCGCGGGTGCTGGCGACCGATCCCGCCATCCTGCTCCTGGACGAGCCCTTCGGCGCCCTCGACGCCCAGACGCGCGCCCGCATGCAGGACGCCCTCGCCCGCCTCTGGGAGCAGCGGCGCAAGACCGTGCTCTTCGTCACCCACGACGCCGACGAGGCCCTCTACCTGGCGGACCGCATCGTCGTCCTCTCCCAGCGCCCGGGCCACATCAAGGCGCAGTTCCCCATCGACATCCCCCGCCCGCGCACGCTGGAAACGCGCTTCGCCCCCCAGTTCCTGACGCTCAAGCGGCAGATCTGGGAGGCCACCGGCAGCACGACCTGACCCGGCGGACGGCCTCACGGACCTGAAGGGCCTCACGCGCGCGGTGGGCCCTGTCCCGGCCGCTTCTTCACTCCCGGGCCCCCCTTGAACTGGTCCATCCACTCGTCGCCGAATGCGCGCCGCGCCGCCTGGTCGTTGTGGAAAGCGCAGAGCAGGCGGAGGTTCCTGACCGTCGATTTTCCTCCCAGTGCCCGGGTGACCTTGTGGTCAAATTGGATGCGCAACCTGGAGCTGCAGATGCCACCGCCGGCGAGCGGCCACTGGCAGCACCCTTTGTCCCGCCTCCACACCGCCCGCTTCACCGAGGCCGGTATGCCGGATGAATCCACCGCGTCGCTGTCCTTCCGCGGCTTCTCCACCAGCCCTCTCCTCTGCGCATGGCGCCGCAGAACCAGATCGAGCCCCGCTTCCAGGATGGCCTCGTTTCCCGCCCCGGGGTGGGAATGAGACAGGGCCATCCGCGCGGCTTCCAGCTTCGCCAGGAACCGCCTGGAGACGGTGACATGGATCCGGGACAGCTCGGCGGTGAGCGGTTCCTCGGAATCACGCTTGATGGACGCCGCGGGTGATCCGGGGACCGGCGCGATGCCGTGTGCACCGGTGCTCGGCGAAGGCGGGCCGGCTGGTTCAACCGGTTGAACCAAAATCTCGCCTTCGGCGGCAGCGCCGTTGGCGGCCACGACACCATTGCCTGTAGCCGCCTGTGTGGGCGAGGTCGCCTCCACCTGGATCGCGCCTGTTCCCCGCGTCACCCTGGTGATCACGTCCCGGTACGGCGCGGCCGTGGGCTGGAGAGCGGCCGCCACCACCATCGCTTCCCGCTTGGAACTGTGGAAGAACTTCGGCAGCACCTCCTCGCGGTTTTCCACCGTGATCACCTTCCCCAGGGAGATGATGGTCGAGAGGCAGAGCCTCCCGTCCCGGAGCGGCTGCTCGATCTCGGGAAATTTCTGCAAGAGCCGGGCGGCCGCCTTCCGGTACTGCGAGGCCCCCTTCGAGAGGCCCAGCCGGCGGTGGAGGAAATCGAACACGCTCGCGTAGCCCAGGTCCATCCACTCCCGGGTGCGGTCGAAGTCCGCCAGAGCGACCAGGAAGTCCGCCATGGCGGTGTGCTCGCGATCGAGGAGCTCGGCGAGCCGGCTGGCCATCGAGATTGCCTTTGTCATGCCGGGCAATGTCGCAAAGTCCCGTCGAGCAGCGTATCCGGCAGCTGACCGACGCTGCCGGCCGGCGCATCCGGTAGTGTGCCGCTCATGGAGCGCTACATCGCGGTCGTGGGAGGAGGAACGTGCTCGCCGGACGAGCTGGCTGCGGCCGATGAGGTCGGGGCGCTGCTCGCGCGGGCGGGCGCCGTGGTGGTGTGCGGCGGGCTATCCGGCGTGATGGAGGCCGCCTGCCGGGGCTCCCGGCGCGAGGGAGGCCTGACGGTGGGCATCCTTCCCGGTAGCGACCGCGCGGCGGCGAATCCGCACGTGGTGGTCGCGCTCGCCACCGGCCTCGGCGAGCTGCGAAACGGCCTGGTGGTGCGCGCCGCCGACGCCCTGATCGCGGTCGGGGGTGAGTTCGGCACGCTCTCGGAGATCGGGTTTGCGCTCAAGCTGGGCAAGCGGGTCGTCGGGCTCTCCACCTGGGAGCTGCCGCGCCGCCCGGACGCCATCCTGCGCGCCCGCACCGCCGGGGAGGCGGTGCGTCTGGCGCTGGAAGACGTTGCCTCGGGAGGAGGGGTGGGGCCATAGATCGCCCATGCACAGACTTCTCATGCTCGCACTGGCCGCCGCGGCCTGCGCCGCCTCGCAAAAGCCCGCCGTGGATGCCCGGCCGACGGCCGGGGACCCGGTGGAATCCCGGCCAGACGAGCCGCACCTCGCCGAGGTGCGGCGTCTCAC
>DATKAG010000043.1:0-3751 GCA_035498355.1 Myxococcales bacterium
GACCTGTGCTTCGCCCGCGGCCAGGACTTCCCCGCGGTCTATGAGCAGGAGAAGCCGCAGCAGATCAGCGACGCGGCCGCGCTGGAGAGGATGATCGGCGAGGTGCTGGCCGCCAACCCCAAACAGGTGGAGCAGTACCGCGCCGGCAAGAGCACGGTGAAGGGCTTCTTCGTCGGCCAGGTGATGAAGATGTCCAAGGGCCAGGCCAATCCTGCGCTGGTCAACGAGTTACTCGAGAAGAAGCTCCAAGGCTGAAACCGCCACAGATGTCCACGGATGAGCACGGATCAAGAACCCTTAAGAAATGATCGGTGCAAATCCGTGTTGATCCGTGGCTGCTTCTTACTTCTTCTCCGCGCCCAGGCTCTTGTAGAGGGTGTCGATGAACTTGTCCTCGTCGATGAAGCTGGAGGCGTACTTGTGGTACTTGGCCAGCACCTTCTCCTGCTTGAGCTGCTCGGCGGTCTTGCCATGGCGGATGCCGTCCTCCACGATGCCGGCGCAGTCGCGCAGCATCGAGGCGTAGGCGCGGAAGTCGGCCAGTGTGGAGAGCGGCCCGTGCCCGGGGATGATCTTCACGTCCTCCGGGTACATGGCGATCTGCTTGTCCACCGCGCCCAGGTAGCCCTTCACGCTGCCTCCACTCTCCAGGTCGATGAAGGGGAAGATATTGGCGAAGTACTCGTCGCCGGTGGCGGCCACGTGCTGCTGGGGGAAGTACACCACGCTGTCGCCGTCGGTGTGGGCCGCGGGATAGTGGAGGATCTCGATCTCCTCGCCGTTCAGGTGCAGGCTCATGCGGTCGGGATAGGTGATGGTGGGCAGGGCGTCCGCGGCCGCGGGCTTGAAGTCCATAGTCAGGACCTTGCCGCCGCTGGCCATGCGCGCCCGCAGCAGGTCGTTGGCGATGATGGGAGCCTTCGCGCTCCAGGCCGGGTTGCCGTCGGTGTGGTCGAAGTGCCAGTGGGTGTTGACCACGAAGCGCAGCGGCTTGTCGGTGATGCCCTTGAGCGCGGCCTCGATCTTGGGCGCCAGCGCCGCGAATTCCGTGTCCACCATGACCACGCCCTCGGGGCCGGTGAAGACGGTGATGTTCCCGCCCGAGCCCTGCAGCATGTACACCGCGTCGGTCACCTTGGTGACCTTGATCTCCACCTTGCTGAAATCCCGCTGCTGGGCCGCGGCCATGCCCGCCAGCAGCGCCAGCACCAGCCCCACCTGCATCACTCTGCGCATGCCTTCTCCTCCAGCCCTCTGCAGGAATCAGTCCGAAGAACGGCCGGAAATTGTAGCACCGCCCGCCGCTACTGCACCCAACTGTCGAAGAGTTCGGTGAGCCGGTCGGGGTCCACGCGGTAGAGCACCACGTTGCCCTCCAGGCCGGTGTCGTGGGTGCCGATCTTGTGGAAGAGCAGTTGGCCCACGCCGCGGCCGTCGGCATCCACCGCGTCCAGCAGCTCCAGGCGCGGCACCGCGTCCAGGCGCCCGCTGTCGGTGATGGAGACGAAGATGCGCCGCAGGTTGCCGTCCAGGTCGCTGCGCGCCACCAGGGTGATGTAGACGTCGGGCTGGCTCCGGGGCGTCGTCGTCTTGGCCTTGCTCCCGCGGGAGGCGCGCGCAGCCGGCCGCCCGTAGGTGCCCGCGGGCAGGTGCGCGCTCAGCACGATCTCCGGGGCGTTGTCGCTGAAGACGTCGAAAAAGCGGACGTCGAGGTCGGTGAGCGGCCCGGGGACGGCGTGCTGCCCCCCCGGCGCTAGCGTGTACCTGGCGATCTCCTGCTGGCCCAGCGCCACCGCCTTCTTGCGGAGCGTCTCTTTTTCCGAGGGGCTCCAGCTCAGGACGAAGCTGCGGTTCTCCCCTGGCTGGGCGTCGGAGACCGCCACCATCCGCTGGGACGCTGCCGGTGGAGGCGGCGGGACGGCTGCCGAAACCGGAGCGGCAGGCGGGGCCGCTGCGGGCCGGACCGGAGGTGGGGATGGTGCCGGCGCGGGGGCCGGCGGCTTGCCCCGCTGCAGCACCGGGCGGTTGGGATCGCTCGCCATCTGCTGCTCCGTGGCTGCCTGGGGGGCAGGTTGCGCGGCGCCGGCGGCCGGCGCGCTCGCTGCCGGCTTGGCCCGGCGCAGGACCGGGCGGTCTTCTTCCCGCGGCGCGGTGGCGTGGGTCCCGGTCTCGCCCTCCGCCCAGGTGCCCGCGCCGTACCACACCTTGGTCTCCGTCAATTCCTGCGCGGCGCTGATCGTGAACAGTCCCTTGGCGGCGCCCGCCTCCTGACCTTCGTACACCGTGCCCGGCTCCACCGCCATGGGCACGGGCGACGCCCGGTAGATGCTGGCGTCGTAATACTGGCCGTCCGCCAGGATGATCAGGGGGACGAGGCGGGGCGTGCCGCCGCTCGCCGGCCACTCCAGCACCCCCACCGCGCGCAGGGCGTGGGCTGCGGGCCGCTTGCTGCGATACTGCGCCAGCAGCGCGGTCGTCGCCAGCAGCAACCCCGCCAGCAGCGCCCCGGCGCGGCGGCGCGGTAGAATGGCGGCAGCAAGGTTCCTGAGGAGAGCGCGCGTCATGGAGATCAACGACAAGGCACCGGACTTCAGTGTACCCGATGAGAACGGCCGGCAGGTCGCGCTCAAGGATTTCCGCGGCCGCCACCTCGTCCTTTTCTTCTTCCCCAAGGCCGACACCCCGGGTTGAACCATCGAAGCGTGCGGGTTCCGCGACGCCTACAAGAAGATCCAGAAAGCCGGCGCGGTGGTGCTGGGGGTCTCCGCCGATTCCGTCGAGCGCCAGAAGAAGTTCAAAGACAAGTACGATCTGCCCTTCCCCTTGCTCGCCGACACCGACAAGAAGCTCTGCCACGCCTTCGGCGTCATCAAGGAGAAGAATATGTACGGCAAGAAGGTGATGGGCATCGAGCGCACCACCTTCCTGATCTCGCCCGAGGGCAGGATCGCCCGCATCTTCCCCAAGGTGAAGGCCGACGGCCACGCCGAGGAAGTGCTGGCCGCGCTGGGATAGGGCGGCCACGCCTACCATGCGCCTGCGAACGCTGCCCCGCTCCTTCTTCGATCGCGATCCCCGCCGGGTGGCGCGCGGGCTGCTGGGCAAACTGCTCGTGCGGCGGAGCGGACGCCGCCTGCGCGCCGGGCGCATCGTCGAAGTCGAGGTCTACCTGGCCGAGAAAGATCCGGCCGCGCACGCTTTCCGCGGCCCCACCCCGCGCAACCGCGTGCTCTTTGGCCCGCCCGGCCACGCCTACGTCTATCTCATTTACGGCGCCCACTTTTGCCTGAACGTCTCCTGCCTGCCGCCGGGGAATGCGGGATGCGTGTTGCTGCGCGCGTTAGAACCGGTGGCCGGGCTCGAGGAGATGGCGCGCGCCCGCAAGGTCGGGCTGGACGGGAAGCGGGCGCTCGAGCGCCTGACCAGCGGCCCGGGGCGCCTCTGCCAGGCCCTGGGCGTCACTCGCGCCCGCGACAACGGCAAGGACTTCACCCGCTCCGACCTCACCATCGCCGAAGACGGCTTCCGCCCCCGCCGCATCGCCGTCACCCCGCGCATCGGCATCCGCCAGGCCGCCCGCCGGCCCCTGCGCTACCTGATTGCCGGGAACACCTTTGTTTCACCGCCGAGACCGCAGAGAACGCCGAGACGCAAGAAGAAAGGACCATAGCTATCCCGAGTGAGCCCGTAGCGCTAGCAAGGGCGTAGCGAGGGAATCGCGCAGCCAAATGGCTACTTCAGAGGAGGGTCT
>DATKAG010000044.1:0-3658 GCA_035498355.1 Myxococcales bacterium
ACCGCCACTGCCACGTGGTGAACTACGAAGGGGCGGCCATCTCCGCCCTCTGGGGCGTGCAGAGCCTGGTGGTGGACGGGGCGCAGGGGATCTTCACCCCTGAGGCGGTGAAGGCGGTGCTGCGGACGAGCCAGGGGGACCACGATCCCCGGCAGAGGGCGGTGGCCCTGGAGAACACGCACAACCGGGGCGGCGGCAGCATCTGGCCTTTGGCCCAGCTGGAGGCGGTGGCAGATGTGGCGCACGGGGCCGGGCTTTTCGTGCACCTGGACGGGGCGCGGATCTGGAACGCGCACGTGGCCACCGGCGTGCCGCTCGCCCGCTGGTGCGCCAAGGCGGACACGGTCTCGGTCTGCCTGAGCAAGGGGCTGGGCGCCCCGGCGGGCTCGGTGGTGGCCAGCACCCGGGAGCGGATCAAGGCCGTGCGCCGGCTGCGCAAGCGCGTGGGGGGTGGGCTGAGGCAGGCCGGGGTGCTGGCGGCGGCGGGGATGTACGCGCTCGATCACCACCTGCAGCGGCTCGCCGAGGACCACGAGAGCGCCAAGCGGCTCGCCTCCAGCGTGCCCCTGGCCTGGCACTCCCCGCAGACCAACATCCTCCTCGCCGACGTCCCCGACGCGCCCTCCCTGGTGGAAGCGGCCAGGAAGGAGGGCGTGCTGGTCAACGCGGTCAGCGCCACCCGCATCCGGGCCGTGACCCACCTCGACTTCCCCCTGGCGCAAGTCGGGGAGGCCGCTTCCCGCCTCCGCCGCGCCGCCCGCCTGTAAAGAGCGGATATCTCGGGGATCAGGGGGTATCTGCTAGAATTCCCCGGGTGGAGAGCCTCGAGACAGCCCCGGCTGCGACGCCGAAGTTCGTCTCCGATCTCGACACCTTGATCCGCGCCCGGTACCCGCTCATCTACCTGGTGAGCTGGGAGGAGCAGCGGCTGGACGCCGTCCTCCAGGACGTGGCCCAGAACCACGGCAAGTCGCTCTTGCAGTGGTCGGTGACCCGGGGCCTGCGGCGCGTCTCCGGCTCGCGCTCGATGGCCATCAGCGAGCAGTCGCGCGACCCGGTGGAAGCGCTGGGCGCGGTGGGCAAGCTCACCGAGCCTTCCCTGGTGGTGCTCAAGGACTTCCATCCCTTCCTGGACAGCCCGCCGGTGGTGCGGGCGATGCGCGAGCTGGCCCAGGATCTCAAGTCCACGTACACGACGGCGATCCTGCTCTCCCCCACCCTCACCATCCCGGTGGAGCTGGAGAAGGAGGTCTCGGTCCTCGACGTTCCCCTGCCCTCCTTCCGCGACCTCTACCAGCTCCTCAAGGAGATCGTCACGGTGGTGCGCAAGGGGAACAAGGCGCGCGTCGAGCTCACCCGCGACCAGGCGGAGCAGATCATCAAGGCCGCGCAGGGGCTCACCCTGAGCGAGGCGGAGAACGCCTTCGCCAAGGCCATCGCCAACGACGGGGTGCTGGACAAGGACGACATCCGCCTGGTGCTGGACGAGAAGCGGCAGGTGATCCGCAAGAGCGGCCTGTTGGAGTTCGTCGGCGCGGAGCAGGAGCTGGATCACGTGGGCGGGCTGGACGAGCTGAAGGGCTGGCTCAACGGGCGCACCGGGGCCTTCGGCGAGCCGGCGCGCAAGTTCGGGCTGCCGGCGCCCAAGGGGCTGCTCTTGCTCGGGGTGCAGGGCTGCGGGAAGAGCTTGACGGCCAAGGCCATCGCCTCGGCCTGGTCCTTGCCGCTGCTCCGGCTGGACCTGGGGCGGATCTTCTCCTCGCTGATCGGGTCGTCGGAGGAGAACCTGCGCCGGGCCATCCGGGTGGCGGAAAGCGTCTCGCCCGCGGTGCTCTGGATCGACGAGATCGAGAAGGGGCTGGCGGGGAGCGCCGGGGCGGCGGTCACGGACTCCGGGGTCTCGGCGCGGGTGTTCGGGTCGCTGCTCACCTGGCTGCAGGAGAAGACCGCGCCGGTGTTCGTGGTGGCGACGGCGAACCGGATCGAGGCCCTGCCCCCGGAGCTCTTGCGCAAGGGAAGGTTCGACGAGATCTTCTTCATCGACCTGCCCAGCTCGGCGGAGCGGCGGGACATCTTCCGCATCCACCTCTCCCGGCGGAAGCGCGACCCGGCCGCCTTCGACCTGGACGCGCTCTCCATCGCCGCGGCGGGGTACTCGGGTTCGGAGATCGAGCAGGCGGTGATCGCCGGGCTCTACTACGCGTTCGCCGAGGGGTGCGAGCTGCGGCAGGCGCACGTGATGAAGGCGGTGCAGGAAGCGTTCCCCCTCTCCTCTACCATGGGCGAGGACATCTCCCGGCTGCGCGACTGGGCGAAGAACCGGACCCGGCCCGCCTCGGCGGAGCAGAGGCTGGCGGTGGTGAGCTGATGGCGGGCCGGCTGACGCGCTTCTTGAACCTGGAGCGGCCCCGGGCGCCGGGGGAGAAGCCTCACGAGGTGGCGACCCGGGGGCGGTTCACCGGCGAGCCGCCGGAGCTGGCGGTGGAGCGGGACTTTGGCGACCAGCCCTTCCTCCGCTGCCCGCGCTGCCAGACCGACAACAGCCGCTACGCGCAGCGCTGCGGAAGCTGCGCGACCCCGCTGGACAGCGAGGAGGCGCAGGCCTTCAACGACCGTCTCTGGACCGAGCGCAAGGCCGAGCGGGCGCGGGAGGAAGTGGCGCTGCGGCAGAGGCGCCCGAGCGAGGCGGAGCTTCTGCAGCAGAACCGGATGCTGGGGGAGGCACTGGCCCGCGAGGTGGGCCAGCGCGAGTGGAACCGGCTCTCCTTCCTGGGCTGGGGATCGGGCGGTTACTACGACCCCACGCCCATCGGCTTCCGCCTGCTCTCGCTCTTGCCCAGCTTGCAAGCGAAGATCGTCGCCGGCGCGCTGGCGGTGGTGACGTTCATCGGGGCGGTCACTGCGGCGCTGGCGGGCCGGGGGCACCCGCGGGTGCAGGGGGCGGGGTTCGTGGTGGGGGTGCTCCTGCTCTTGCTCTTCACCCCCAACCTGCCGCGCCGCCGGCGGTGGTGGTGGTAGGCGGAGCCGCTTACGGGGCGGTGAAGCCGGCCTCCTTCAGAAGAGCGCGGTCGAAGGTAGCAACGCGGTCGCATCCAACCGCGCATGCCTGTTCCTGGATCAGGCAGTCGGCGAAGTCGTCCCTGGCGGCCTTGAATGATTCCAGGGCGCGCACCAGCGCATCCACTTCTGGAAGCTCGGATGGCTTGCGCGGAAGAGATCGCCGAGGAGCGCGCCGACCGCGCCCCGCGACAGCTTGCAGGTTCTTGTCGTCGTCAACCAGCAAGCGGACCAGGACGTTGGTATCCAGGCCGATCATCGACGGCGGCCGCCGGGTGCAAGGAGAATGGTGGCGGTTCGCAACAATCGCCGTCCCGGGACGGCGTGGGACGGGTCCGATTCCGGGGCGCGCGTCCGAAACAGGAGCCCTGTTCCGGATGCATTCGCGTGAAGAAGCAGGATGCAGTGCCACTTCGTGCCGTCCAGCGATCGCCTGATTCGCTCCCCTTCGGCCGCCCAAGGCCCTCTCTCCCTGCGAGCGACGTGTTGGCCCGTTTCGTGATGTTGCCCCAGCGCCGTGGACAGCCCCGGAGCAGCCTTCGTCCCGGCCGGTGGACCCGGACCGGACCGCCGGGTTGTCCGGCCGGTCCCGGGCTACCGC
>DATKAG010000045.1:0-2637 GCA_035498355.1 Myxococcales bacterium
CTCCTTGAGCTGCCGGCGGCGGACCTTCTCCCCGTTCACGAAGGTGCCGTTGGTGGACCCCAGGTCCGCGATGGTGATGCCTCCCCCCTCCAGCGTCAGCTTGGCGTGCTTGCGGGAGACCAGGTCCTCCACCAGCACCAGGTCCAGGTCGCTGGAGCGGCCGATCACCAGCTCGCCGGCGTCGGCCAGCGGGTACTCGCCCCCCTGGTACTTGCCGGAGATGAAGCGGAAGGCGAAGGCGCGGTCGCTCACGAGCGGGCCTTCTGCGAGCGGGCCAGCTTCAGGTACATGCCCGCGGTGCGGTGGTGGGAATCGACGCGCAGCACCTCCTCCCATTGCGCGAGCGCGTCGTCCAGCTTGCCCTGCGCGTAGAGGGCGACGCCCAGGGCGACGCGGGCGGGCAGGTACGCCGGCGCGTGCTGCACCGCCAGCCGGAACTCGGCCACCGCCCCCTCCACGTCGTTGGCCTCGCGCAGGGCGTGGGCCAGGCGCAGGCGCAGGTCCACGAAGGTGGGGCAGAGCGAGAGCGCCCGGCGGTACTCGGCGGCAGCGTCGTTGGGCCGGCGGATGGAGAGGTAGCCGTCGGCCACCGCCGCGTGCAGGTTGGCCACCTTCCCCTTGGTGTAGTCGTCCATCGGCTCGTCGCCGTTGGGATCGCGCTTTCCCCGCGCCCGCGCCCGGTCCAGCGCGTCGCCGTAGACCTGCTGGGCCCGCTCGTACTGGCCGAGGTCGTTGCAGACGATGGCCAGGTTGAGCCCCGCCTCCACGTAGGCAGGATTGAGCTCCAGCGCCTTCTGGAAGGAGCGCTGGGCGGCCTCGAACTCGCCCAGGTGGTGGTAGATGAGCCCCAGCATGTGGTGGACGTCGGGGAACGCCGCGCCGCGCGTCACCGCCTGCTCCAGGTGGCCGGCCGCCAGCGAATAGTCCCGGCGGTGGAAGTGCTCCTTGCCGAGGGCGACCAGCTCGCGGACGTGGTCGTCCAATCTTCCTCCCGTCGTACCTTTCCCTGCTGGATCGTACCACGGATCATCCGCCGGAAGCGGGAGCCCTCTCAGGGGTTGGGCTTGGGCGCCGGCTCGGGCGCGGGCTGCGGCGACTCCGGTTTCTGTCCGGGGGGCGGCGCCTCCGCGGGAATCTTCTGCAGCATCGCTTCCGCCTCGCCGCGGTGCGGGCTCTGGGGGGCCTCCTGCACCAGGCGCTGCAGCGTCTTGCGCTCGCGGGCGGGATCGCTGGCGTTGCGGTAGGCCTGCGCCGCCCGCCAGAGCGACTCGGAGCGCAGCTTGCCGCCCTCCAGGTCCCCGTAGGTGTCGGCCAGGGTCATGAAGCGCCCGGCGGCACCCTTCCACTGCTCCCGCTTCCAGTAGAACTCCCCGACGTAGCGCTCGTGGGCGGCGAGCATCTCGCGGCAGTCGGAGATCATCGCCCGCGCCTTGGCGTTGTACTCGCTCTTCGGGTAGGCGCTGACGAAGCGGTTCAGCGCCTCCAGCGCCTGCCGCAGAGGCCCCTGGTCCTTCTCGAAGCTGGGGGGCAGGAGGAAGAGCTCTGAGGGCCGGTCGTTGAAGTAGGCCTGCCCCACCCGGAAGGCCGCGTAGTCGGCCTTGGGGTGCGAGGGATGGGCCTTGACGAAGTCCTGGTACTGGAGCGCGGCCTGGTTCCAGTCGTCCCGCTCGAAGGCCATGTCGGCGATGGCGAGCTGGGCCAAAGACGCGTACTGCGAGTAGGGGAAGTTGTTGCGCACGTACTCGAAGAAGCGGGTGGCCTCCATGGGGTTGCCGTCCTTCTTCTCCGCCATCCCCTTCTCGTAGGCCTTGGCGGCGTTGCTCGCCTCCGCGCCTGTGACCGGCTTGGTGATGTCCACTCCGGCGTCCTTGCCGCCGGCGCAGGCGCAGGCCATCGCCAGGAGGAGCGCCCTGCTAACCGTCTTCGATGCCATCGTCACCATCCCACTCGATGCCCAGCGCCCTGGCCGCCGCCGACGGCCGGTGGCCCTTGCCGATCAGCGACCGCAACAGGCGCCGCTTCTCCCCCTCCGAGGCGGGCTCCCTTCCCCGCAGCTTGCGCCGCAGCGCCGCCGCCGCCAGCTCCTCCTCCGAGGCGCCCTCCGCCGCTTCCGCCGCGGCGCTGCGCGCGTCGGCCTCGCCGATTCCCTGCGCCACCAGCCTGTGGGCGGCGAGGCGGGGAGCGTCTCCCTGGTCCACCCGCTTGCGGGCGCGGGCCCGGGCCTCCTGCGGGTCGTTGATGTAGCCCAGCTCGCGCAGGCGCGCCAGAGTGGATTGGCGGGAGGAGTCGGGGAAGCCGGAGCGCTGCAGGGCGCGATCCAGCTCCTGGGCGGTGCGGGGGCGGAGGGCCAGGAGGCGGAGGGCCTTTTCCAGGGGGTCGGGCACGAAGTGAAGGTAGCAAAGGAGGCCGACATGCGCCTGCGGGGTTGGGACCCGGGAGACCCTGACCAGGACCCCGACCAGGACCGGGACCCTGACCCAGACCGGGACCCTGACTCAGACCCAGACCAGGACGGCTCTCTAGAAACGTTCGATCTGGAAGTCGTCTTCGGCCGGGCCTGCCGGTGCAGCGGCCGGCTTTTGCGCTGGAGCGGGGACCTGCTTCAGCGCCACGGCGCCAATGGCCTTGGTGCTGCCG